>CAYNLL010000005.1:0-24241 GCA_964398015.1 uncultured Opitutaceae bacterium
TTCGACGCGGCGGGTTACCCGGCGGCACTCTCGGCGGCGCTCGAGGCGCTGTGCCCGGGCGGCTGCGTTGTGCTCATCGGGATGCCCGGCGCGCCGGTGCCCTTCGACGTGGTGGCCGCCCAGGTGAAAGAGGCTCGAATCGAGACCATCTTCCGCTACGCCAACGTCTTCCCGCGCTCGCTCGCCCTCATGGAGAGCCGCCGGATCGACGTCCGGCCGCTTGTCACCGACCGCTACGCCTTTGCCGATGCTATCGCCGCGTTCGATTACGCCTCGAATCCGAAACCCACGAGCATCAAGGTGCAGATCGAGCTCGGGTAACCTCCCTTCCCTTTACCCCACCCGATGACCACCCCCGCCGACAAGCTGTCCTTCGCCGAGAAGGCAGGGTACAGCGCAGCCGATGCCGCCGCGAACTTCGTCTTCCAGACGATGATCCTGTTCCAGTTGAATTTCTACACGGACGTGTTCGGGCTGACCGCGAGCGCCGCCGCCGCGATCCTCCTCTGGCCGCGGCTGTGGGACGCGGTGTTCGACCCCATCATGGGCGTGATGGCTGACCGCACGGAGACCCGCTGGGGCAAGTTCCGCCCCTGGGTGCTCTGGACGGCGGTGCCTTGGTGCGTGGTCATGATCCTTGCCTACACCACGCCCCGAGGCTGGAGCGCCGTCTCCCTGGTCGCCTACGCCGGCGTCACCAACGCCCTGCTGATGACGCTCTACTCGATGAACAACATGCCGTACTCCGCCCTGGGAGGCGTGATGACGGCCAACCTGACCGAGCGCGCGAAGCTCAATTCATACCGGTTCATGGCCGTCAACGTCGCGCAGTTCGTCGTGGGCGGCTTCACCCTCCCTCTGGTGGCCAAGTTCTCCGTGGGCCACGACCGGCAGCACGGCTGGCAGATGACCATGGCGGTATGGGCGGTCATCTGCCTTGCGCTCTTCCTCATCACGTTCTGCACGACCCGCGAGCGCATCAAGCCCGTCGCCGCCACGAGGTCCTCGCCGAGGGAGGATTTTGCGAACCTCCTCCGCAACCGGCCCTGGCTCGTCATGGTGACGATGACCTTCGTGCACTTCGCCATCCTCTCCTTCCGCGGCGGCGCGCTCTACAACTACTACCACCACTACGCCGACAAGACCGCCATGTTCGGCCTCCTCGACCGGCTCGGCCTGACCGCGGCCCCGCTCGCCGCGGGCGTTCCCGCGCCCGGGGGCCTGCTGGAGACGCTCGGCTACATCGTCCACGGCACGCGCGCCTCGCCGGGCGCCTCCAACGTCGCCGACGTGTTCAACAGCATCATCAACGTGCTCGGCACGGCCACGACCCTTGTCGTCCTCGTGCTCTCTCCCGCACTGGCCCGGCGCTACGGCAAGAAGGCTGTGGCCGTCGCCGGCTTCGGCCTCTCCGCGGTGAGCGCGGCGGCGTTCTACACCCTGTCCCCGGCCAATGTGGACGGCATGGTCGCGTTGACGGTCCTCGGCTCCATTGTCTACGCGCCGACCATCCCGCTGATCTGGGCGATCTACGCCGACGTTGCGGACTACTCCGAGTGGCAGACCGGGCGGCGCTTCACCGGCATGGTCTTCGCCACGGTCGGCTTCGCCCTCAAGGCCGGCCTTGCCGTCGGGTCGGCCTCCTTCCTCTGGATCATGGCGTGGCTCTACAGCTACGAGACCAAGGATCCCTCCGCGGCGTCGGCGATCGCCGGCTATCGCGCGTGCAGCGGCGTGGTCGTGGCGCTGCTGTTCCTCACGTGCACCGTCCTGCTGGCCGTCTACCAGCTCGGCCGCGATCGCACGCTGAAGATGGCCGAAGAGCTCGAGACCCGCCGCCGGGCCGCCCTGGCTTCTTGACGTCGCCCCGACGCACCTAAGCCGCAGCCTCGAAGGCTGCTCGTCCTCAGAAGCCGATGCTCACGCCGCCATCCACGGGCAGCGTCACACCGGTTACGAACCGGGCCGCGGGCGAGGCCAGGTAGACCGCGGCCCAGCCGATGTCCTCGGGCTGACCGAGGCTGCCCGCGGGCGTGCGGCCCAGCACCTTCGCCCTTCGGGCCGGATCCCCCTCGAGGGCCTTGCGCGACATCTCGGTCTCGATCCAGCCCGGGGCGATGCAGTTCACACGCACGCCGTGGGCCGAGAACTCGGTGGCATAGCCCTTGACCATGCCCACCATGGCGCTCTTGGCCGCCGTGTAGGCGATGACGAGGGGAATGCCGAAGAGCGAGGCCATCGAGCCGGTGAAGAGGATCGAGCCGTGCCTGCGCTCGATCATGCCTGGAGCGACGGCCCGGGTCAGCGCATGCGCCCCGATGATGTGGGTGTTGAGCACCCTCTGGAACTCCTCGGGCGTGGTCTCGACGGCGGGTTTCTTCAGGTGGATGCCGGCGTTGTTGACGAGGCAAGTGACGGGCCCCACCTCGCGCGCCACGCGAGCGATGAGCGCCGCTGCGGCGTCAAGGTGGGTGACGTCGTGCACGACATGGCTGGCGCCGGCCCCAAGCGCCTGCACCGCGCCGGCGAGTTCGGCCTCGCGGCGGCCGACGAGCACCACGCGTGCGCCGGCGGCGTGCATGGCGCGGGCCATGGCCAGGCCGATTCCTGTGCCGCCGCCGGTGATGAGCGCGGTCTCGCCGCGCAGGGAGAAGGCCTCGGGGTGGGTCATAAGGGGGGGAGCGACTGGATTGCGGCCTTGAGGTAGCCGAGCGCGAACGCCATGCCTGCGTGCCAGGGCGCGGCGCAGCTCATCTGCGGGGCGTGATCCGGTATGATCACGCCCTCGAAGCGGTTGCGCCGGAGGATCCCCAGGACGCGGAGAATGTCGACCTCGCCGTCGTCGATGAAGGCCTCCTTGTAGTGCGGGACCTTGTCGCGGACGTTGCGCATGTGCACGTAGCCGATGCGGCCCTGGCGGCTATGCCGGTCGACCACGTCGTAGAGGTCGCCCTCGGTCATCTCCGCAAGCGAGCCCACGCAGAACTCCAGGGCGTTGGCCGGGCTGGGGTTGAGGTCGATGACCCGCTGGTACATCTGCGGCTGGTAGACCAGCCGGGGCTGGCCCCGGATCGTGGGCATGGGCGGATCATCGGGATGCAGGGCGAGGCGGACGCCCGCCCTCTCCGCCACCGGCAGCACCTCGTCGAGGAACCGCTGCAGGCGCGACCATAGCTGCGCGTGGGTCGCCGGCGGGACGGGCACGGGCGGGCCGCGGAGCGCCGCCGGGTCGACGACCATGTTCCAGGCCATGCCCTGCGGCATCGGCAGGTCGAAGGGTCCCTCCATGCCGACGGCGGAGGCTCCGCCCCGGGCGTAGGCGCCCCGGGTGCGGCCCGCCACGCCCGCGATGGAGAAGTTGTAGCCCATGATCGGGATACCGGCCTCGCCCAAACGCCGGACAATGGCCTTAACGTTCTCGATGTGCCGCGGGCGCTGCGGACCATCGAGCAGCACGTCATGCCAATGGGCGGGATCGAAGTTCTCGACCGCCTCAAGCGTGAGGCCGGCCGCCTCGACGTTGCGGCGCAGGGCCCGGAGCTCGTCGAGGCTCCAGAGCTGCTCCGGGTCGCCGGCGAGGCCCCAGCCCCAGTCCGTGCCCGTGGGCTGGTCGTCGGGGCCCACATGGCCGCCGCCGCGGAAATAGTCCACGAGGTGCGCCACGACGTGGGTGGCGCCCGCCTGCCTCGCGAAGGCGAAGTTTTCGGGCGTGAGCATGTGCCGGTAGAGGCCGAGTCCGAGCTTCATCGGGGGAACGGGGACGCGTCGGCCGGCAGGCCCGTGGGGCATGAAACGAGGGTCGCGGTCAAGGGCATCGTCGGGGCTCAGGGATAACGGTAGAGGCGCACGCGCTGAAGCGTAAAGCGGCCGGGCTCAAGCCGCACGTGACGTCCCTGGTGGGTCTGGTCCCCGTTCAGCCAGCGCAGGCGGTGCCACTGGCCGTCGACGTACCTGCCCTCGGCGCAGTCAAGGATGCCGATGTGCGGCGAGCCGGGCGTCGGGGCGGAGAAGGTGACCGTCACCCCTATTCCGCCGATGAGCAGCTCGTCCGGCGCCAGCTGGATCACGATCGCTCCCGCAGGCAGGGGGGGGCGCGCAGCGGGACGGTCGCCGGCCTCGTTGATCACGCCGTCCGCAAGGCTGGGAGACCCGAGATGCTCGTAGGTGACGTCGAGCACGAGGCCTCCGAAGGCCACCTCGTGCGGCTTGCGCTGTTCCGCCGATGGCGGGAGCAGCGCCGTCATCCTTCCGTTGCCCTGGTTTTCGAAGATCAGCGGGGTGAGCTGGCGGACGAGGTCGTTGCTGGCCTGGAGAAGGCCGGCGGCGGGCTCCTCGATGGATTCGATGCCGAAGGGTGAAAACCCAATGGCGGCGCACGCGCCGAAGGCGTACAGGTTGTTCACCGCGGCGTCGGCGCTGCGGAGGGCTTCGGGGATGAACAGCGGGTTGCTGCCGCGGACGTAGCGGTCGGCCCATTCCGTGAAGTCCGGGAAATAGATGTCCGGGCTGATGAAACCCAGCGTGGGCGCAGCGGCGCGCCAGATGTCGAGCAGGTGTGGCAGCGGACCGGCGCTCGGGTACTGGCCGGGCTGGAACCCGGGCCGGATGAGCGCCGCATTGGCATAGAGGGGCAGGGGATACTCCCGTTGGCCGGCCGAGGCGACGCCCTCCACGTAGCGGCCGAACGACCAGGCCATGAACAGCTCGGCCGTGGCGGGACCCTCGCCGAAGACCTCGGTCCATGTGCCGGCGGTGCGTCCGCCGTGGGCCGACCACCGCTCCCGAAGCTCGGGCGCGAGCGTGTCTCGGTGCCGCGCAAGATAATCCATGAGTTCGGCCGGCACCTGTGCGGCGAATGCGGCGTCGGCCGCCGGGTGCCGGTCGCGCGCCTCGGGGATCATGCCGGTCTCGTTTTCCACCTGCACCAGGATGACGGTGTGCTGCGCGCCGTCCGCCTCGCGCAGGTGGCGCATCAGGGCCGCGAACGCGCGGGCGTCAGCGTCGCGGTTCGCCGCGGAAAAGGCCGTGAGGATCTCCATCGCCTGGCCCTGGGAATCGCGAGCGCGCGGAAAGCGGGCGGTGTCCGCCTTCACCCAGCCGGGCGCGTAGCACGACATGCTGTTCTTCCACGTGCCGAACCACAGCAGCACGAGCCGCATCCCATTCGCCCGGGCGTCGGCGAGCAGGCCGTCCGTGGTGGCGAAGTCGAATTTGCCTTCGGCCGGCTCTATGACGCCCCAGTAGGCCGGCACCACGAGGGTGTTCAGGTTGAGCGCCTTGAATCTCGGCCAGGCGGGGCGAAGGTAGTCCGGCTCGCCGTTGGAATTGCTCACCTCGCCGCCCTGGATCAGGAAAGGCCGGCCGTCGACGATGAGCTGCGTGACGCCACCGGCGCGCTCCAGCCTCGGGGGCATCGTGTCAGCGGATGCGCCGGGCGCCAGGAGCGCGATGAGCAGGCTGATCTGCAGGAGCCTCATGGGAGGACGACATTTACCCGGGCGGACCCGGCCTGGGCGGGCAGGGTGAATTCCTGCTCGATCCGCCGTCCCCGGGAGGAGAGGGACAGCGTATATTCACCCTGATAGCCCCGGAGCGTGAGCCCGCCCTGCGGGTCCGTGATCCCTGTGGCGCGGGTGCGCCACCGGTTGAGGACGAGGTCGCGGTACACCCGCGCCGCCGGGCGCTCGGACCAGTCCTCCCGGAACATTGCCGCCGGTGGCCGCCAGTGGGCGCCGGCCCAGAAACCCCAGAACTGGACCCCGACGACCGAGGGGTGGCTGTAGCAGAGGATGAGGAAATCACGAACGTAGTCGCCCTGCAGCTCCTCGTCGTAGGTCCAGACGTCGAACTCCGTGATGCGGACGGGCAGATGGAATTCCGCCTGGTAGCGGTCGAGTGCGGCCAGCACGTGCTCCGGGGCGCTGGGCCTGCCGCCGAAATGAGCCTGCAGCCCAAGGCCGGTGACCGGCGCGCCATGGTCGAGCAGGAAGCGGGTCGTCCTCTCGAAATGCGCCACATGGTCTGCGTCGGTCGTGGCGTCCTGGTTGCTGAAGTCGTTGAAGAAAAGCGCCGCGCTCGGGAGCTCCTCGCGCGCGGTCTTGAACCAGGAGACCATGATCTCGGGCCCGAAGGCGTCCATCAGGTCGTGGTTGGTGAAGGGCTCGTTGAGCACATCCCACTCGGAGACAAGCCCGCGCGTCGCCCGAGCCATCTCTCGGATGTGCGCGTCGATGATCGCGGGGATCTCGCCCTGCGACGGGGTGGCAAGCCGGTCCTGGACCGGCTTGGGCAGGTTCTTGCGGCCGGGCCAGACCAGCACGTGACCCCGCACCGCGAATCCATGGTCCTTTAGCCAATGCAGTCCGGCAAGGGTTTGAGCCTGGCTGAACTCGCCGTCCCATTCGCCCAGCCAGACAGGCCACTTGAGGTCGTTCTCGGTGCTGGCGGCGTTGAAGAGCTCGAGCGCCGTCTTCCGATAGCGCATATTGTCGGGCGAGTCCTTGACCAGCCTGACCATCTGCAGGGCAGTGCCCCACTGGAAGGCGGAGCGCCTTTGCTCGATGCGCACCTCGGCGCCGGGGACGGGCGCGCCGGAAGCATCCCTGACCGTGACGACGATGTCTCCCTGGCGGATCCTGCCGATGCGCTCCAGGGCCTCGCGGCGCCACGCGGCACCAGTCTCGCGGCCGGCATAGCTGAAGCGCGTCCGCGGCAGGTCCGCGTAGGCCACAGTCCGGCCGTAGTCGAGCACCTCGAGGCCCCCGATTTCGAGAGTCTGGCGCTTGAAGCCGAAGCGAAGCACGACGGCGGCGTCCCCGGCCTGAAAGTCCCTGGCGAAGACGAAGGGGATGAGCACCTCCTGCCACTCCCGTCCGAACGTGTAGTCGCCCTCGAAGCTGCTGTTGAAGTCGACCCCGTTCCTGCGCACGACGACGTAGACCCGGCCGGTTCCGGTCTCGTCCGCGGCCGCGATGGCCCTCCCGAAGAACCGGATCATTGCCACGTCGCCCTGCCGGACGGGCCGGGCGTTCAACGCGCGGAGCTCGATTGCATCCATCGGGCTTGTGTCTTGCAGCGTCGCGATTCTCCACGCCCGGGAGAAGCCCGGGCCGTCGGACGGCACCGTCTCAAACCTCACGTTGCCGGCTGCGGGCGCGGCGGCCCTCAGGGTGAATGCCGCCAAGGGATCGGGTGCCTCCAGCAGCGAGGGCGCTGCGGGCAGCGCAGTGGGCGCGGGCGCGGCGCACATTGAGGCGCAGAGCAGCAGGCCGAGGCTCCAACGGGACAGGGGGTTCATGGCGGACGGGGGCGGCGGGGGTAGGCGACCACAGGTTAGTCCGTTCCTCGGGAGGGAAAAGCCGCATTCTGCTCTCCTTATAGCGCAGTCGCCCTTCAGGGCCGTCCCGGCGAGGTCGCACCGGTCCGGGTTGAAACGAAGAAATCCAGGGGCACGCTGTCGGCCATGTGGCGGTAGCCCTCCAGGGAGGGGTGCAGATGGTCACCGGAATCATAGGAGGGGAGCAGCAGGGCGGGCCGTGCCGGATCCCGCAGCGCCGCGTCGAAGTCCAGGACCCGGTCGCAGGGCGCGGCCTCGCGGATCCATCGATTGATGGCTTGCCGGTCGGCTTCAATGTCCGGGGTCGAATACCAATTGGCGCCGGCGAAGGGGGTGAGGGTTGCCAGCGCCACGCGGATGCCGTGCGCGCGGCAGGCCGCAAGGGCCTCCTGGTAGCCCGCGATGACATCTTGCGCGCTGGCATAGGCCTTTCCCGCCGCCCGGGCCTTGATCCGCGTGCCGAGGTCGTTGACCCCCAGCTGCAGAATCATCCATCGCACGCCGGCCTGGCCAAAGACATCCCGCGGCAGGCGGGCGAGCCCGGCCGGCCCCATCCCCGGCTGCAGGAGCCGCCCGCCGCCGATTCCGAGGTTCAGGACCGAGATCCCCGCCGTCTGCGGGTCAGACTGAAGGCGCTGGGAGAGGGCGTCGGTCCACCGGGTGTTGCTGTCCGGCGGGCACCCGTGCCCGTCGGTGATGGAGTCGCCCAGGCAGACGACCGCGGCTCGTCCCCTCCCCCCAGCGGAGGCCTCGATGCCGCTCAGGAAATACCAGTGGACGATCCTTGCCGCCCCGGCGAGGCTCGCGTCACCCGTGCCGGCCCCCGGTTTTAGGTAGGCGGTGGCCCGGGAACCCGGATGGCCGGCCAGTTGAGCCGGGATGACGAGCAGCCGCGCCGTGACGGCGAGGTCGGCGCGGGGCGGGGTGGGGAAGGACAGCGGGTCGGAGAGACACACCGATCCCGGGGGCACGCTGACCCTGGCCCGTCCGGCGAACCGCACGGGGCGGTCGGTCTGCGCCCGTATCGTCCCGCCCCCATCGGCGATTGCCACCCGGACGTCGTCCAGCACCAGCGGCTCCCTGCCGTATTCATTGGACAGGCGCAGACGGACGGTCTCGGCGGCGGCCGAAGTCCGCACGACCTGCCGCAGCACCATGCCCTGGCCTGCCAGCACTTCAGGCGGCGCCGCCTCCTCCAGGGGCGCGGTGGCCCAGATGCCTACCCACGAGGCGGGCGCGGCGCAACCAGCGCACGCGAGAACGACCAGCAACGCCAGGACGCCCATGTGCGGGCGTCTGCGGCAGGCAACCGGCTGTCCGGTGTGGGAGGGGGAGTGCACGGGTCGATGGTGGCGATGCGCCTCGATGGGCTCAAGCGGGGTTGGTTCGCGGCGGGCGATGTGAGCAGAGCCGAGGGCGGCATTCCCCTCAAAGGGGGCTGTGGTCTAACACTAGCGCATCTTCGCGATTGAGCCGCGGCCCAGGACGGATGAGGGTGCGCGACATCCCCCGCCCCATGTCCACCTCCATCGGCGTCGATTCTGGCCCGCTAAACCCGAAGGCGCGGGCCTTGGACTTTGAAACCCGGCGAGTCATCGCATGTGCCCGCGCCCTGGCTGGACTGTTTGCGGGCCTCGCCGTGGCATTGTCCTTACAGGCGGCGCTTGGAGAGCGACCGATCGTGTCCTTCGAGCCGGTTCCAGGGGGCTTCCCCGTGGCGGATGGCGGGCGCGCCGCCCCGCTCCTGGCCGATCCCAATGACTGGCCTGGGGTTATCCGGGTGGTGCGCGACCTGCAGGCGGATGTGGAGCGGGTCTGCGGCGTGAAGCCCCAGGTGCTCTTGAGTCTAAGGCCCGAGCCCGCCGTGGTCATTGTCGGAACGCTGGGCAGGAGCTCCCTCGTCGACCGGCTGGTCCGCGAGAAGAGAATCGATGTCTCCGGGATTCGCGGCGGACGGGAGTCGTGGCTGACGCAGGTGGTGGAGCATCCCTTCCCCGGGTTGGACCGGGCGCTCGTGATCGCCGGCAGCGACAAGCGCGGCACGATCTATGGGGCCTACGATCTGTCCGAGCAGATCGGCGTCTCGCCCTGGTACTGGTGGGCGGACGTCCCGGCCGCATCGCATGAGCGCCTCTTCGTGAGCCCTGCTCCCCAGATGCACGGCCCTCCGGCCGTCAGATACCGGGGCATCTTCCTCAACGACGAGGCGCCAGACCTCACCAACTGGGTGAGAGCCAAGTATGGCCAAGCTCCAAGCGGCCGCGATCCGCCCGTTCCAGAGGGCACGGCCAACTACGGCCATGAATTCTACGCAAGGATCTTTGAGGTGCTGCTGCGCCTTCGCGCCAACTACCTCTGGCCAGCGATGTGGAACAGTGCGTTCAACGAGGATGATCCGGCGAACGCGGCGTTGGCAGACGAGTACGGCATCGTCATGGGCACTTCGCACCAGGAGCCCATGCTGCGCGCGCAGAAGGAATGGGACCGCCGGTACGGAAAGGCTCTGGGCCACTGGAACTATGCGCGGGACCCCGCGCTGCTCCAGGACTTCTGGCGGGAGGGAGTGCGCCGCAACCGGCTCTTCGAGAGCATCTACACGCTTGGCCTGCGCGGGGCGAACGACACGGAGATGGCCCCGGGCGGGCCGGCCGCAAACCGCGCGATGCTTGAGGGGATCGTCAAGACCCAGCGGGAGATCCTGCGTCAGGAGGTCAATCCCGACCTGGCTCAAATTCCGCAGGTGTGGTGCCTCTACAAGGAAGTGCAGGACTTCTACGAGGGGGGAATGCGCGTGCCCGACGACGTGACCCTGCTCTGGGCAGACGACAACTGGGGAAACCTGAGGAGGCTTCCGAAGCCCGGGGAGCGGGCGCGCGCCGGCGGTGCGGGAATCTACTATCACTTCGACTACGTCGGGGATCCGAGGAACTACAAATGGGTCGATACCAATCCCCTGCCCAAGGTCTGGGACCAGCTCTCGCTGGCGGCGGCCTACGGCGCCGACCGCCTGTGGATAGTGAACGTGGGCCACTTCAAGGGCTACGAGCGCCCGATGGAGTTCTTCATGCGGATGGCCTGGGCTCCGTCGCGGTGGGGGCCGGATGCCGCGGACGAGTTCACCGGTCTCTGGGCCGAGCGGGAGTTCGGTCCGGCGCACGCCCCGGAGATCGCCCGGCTGGCTTCGCGCCTCGCCAGACTGAACGGCCGGCGTAAGCCCGAGATGCTGGAGCCCGGCACGTACAGCCTTGTGAATTACCGGGAGGCCGAGCGCGTGGTGGAGGACTACGCCTCCCTCGCGGCCGAGGCCCGCAGCCTCCAGGCGCGTCTGCCGGCGGCCCAGCAGGACGCCTTCATTCAGATGCTGGCGTTTCCTGCGAGGGCGACCTCTGTCGTCAACGCGCTGTATGTCGCGGCCGGCAGGAACGCGCTCTATGCCCGACAGGGGCGCGCAAGCGCCGTCGCGGCCGCGCAGGAGGTTCGCGCGCTCTTCCAGGCCGACCTAGAGCTCATGGCGTTCTACAATTCCTCGTTCGCCGGCGGCCGCTGGGCCCATTTCATGGACCAGCCCCACCTCGGGTACACGGGATGGAATGATCCACCCGCCAACACCCTCGACGCCATAAAGCTTGTGGAGCCGCAGGTCTCCCACGGCGCGAGACTCGGAGTGGCCATAGAGGGCTCCGCCCTCGCCTGGCCCGGGGAGGAGAAAACCCCTGTGCTGCCCCGTTTCGATTCGATCAATCGGCAGCGGCAGTACGTCGAGGTCTTCAACCGGGGAGATGTGGCTTTTGACTACACTCTCCGGCCGTCGGACCCTTGGATTATTGTCAAGGAGGCGGAGGGAACCGCGGGCCCCGCGGACAAGAGGCATCTCGTTGAGATCGACTGGGCGGCGGCACCCACAGGGGGCCGGCAGGGGAGCCTCCGCATCACCGGGGCTGGCGAATCGGTGGACGTGGCGGTTGAGACCCTGAAGGACCCGGCGGTCACACGGGAGACGGTGCGCGGCTTCGTCGAGGACCAGGGGGTGGTTTCCATCGAGCCGGAGCATTTCTCGGCGAGCACTGTCCAAGCGCATTCGCGCTGGACGCGAATCGCAGGCTACGGGCGAACGCTATCCGGCATGCGGGCCGAGGGCCCGGCTGACGCCGCGGCGGCTGTGCCGGGAGTCGACGCGGCCTCCTTGGAGTACAAATTCTACCTCCTCGACGGGGGCCCGGTCTCGGTGGAGGCCGTCATCGGCCCCACACTCAATTTCCTCCCCGGCCGGGCGTTGCGCTACGCCGTCGCCATCGATGACGAAGCGCCGCGCCTTGTGACCGCCGTGCCGGGAGATTTCAGCTTGAACGCAGGGCGCCGAGAATGGGCGAAAGTCGTGGGAGACAACGCGCGGGCCCTCGTCTCGACACACCGGGCTGCGCGGGCGGGGTACCACACGCTTAAAGTATGGGCGGTCGATCCCGGGGTAGTGCTGCAAAAGCTCATCATCGACCTGGGAGGACTCAGGCCGAGTTATCTCGGCCCCCCCGAGAGCCTTTTCGTGAGGGAGTAACCGGGGCGGCAACCGCCGAGGACGGAAGGCGTTCGGGGAACTGTTCCACGAGGTCCGTCGCCGTGCGACGATCGGCCGCGGTCTTGGCCGAGCGGCCACCTCGGCGCCGATTCAGCCTTACTCCGGCTGAAGGCGCAGGACGGCGTCGCTCGCTGCAGATGGTCATGAGTTTACGTCGGCGTTCGGACGCCGGCCGGACTTCTTCATGGCGGCCTCTCGGCATCAAGTCGGAAGGACGCGTCGATCCGCGGCGCAACGGGCTTTGTGATGCCGCGGCGGAGGCTGCCGTGTTTCTCTCTATACTATAGTTAGACTAACAAACTTTTTGCGGATTTTTGCGCGAACGCGCTATCACTCCTCCCGTATTCGGCGCGCTACCCCCGCGCCTGCCCCAAACGCCAATCCAAACCGCCGCGGGTGACATGCTGCCCGCCGACGATTACCCTAAACGCACAGAACTGTTCTGTATGAAGATTCCGTCGAGACTTCCGCTTGCCTACGTGCTGGCTGCTTTCGGCTGGCAATTCGGAGCCATGGCCCAAGTGGCTCCTCCTACTCCCGATCAGACTCCCGCGAACGTACCGACGGTGATGGCGCAGCCCGACAAGGGAGATCAAGAACAGCCTTTATTGCTGTCACCGTTTGAAGTGACCAGCGCAAAGGACAACGGTTATGCCGCGACCGAAACGCTGGCGGGCACTCGAATCCGTACGGACCTTCAGGACGTCGCCTCGGCAATCCAAGTCATCACTCCGGCCTTCCTTCAGGACATCGGCGCCCACGACAACGGTACGCTGCTCCAGTACACGACCAACGCTGAAGTGGCCGGCACTATGGGCACGTATCTCGGCCAGGGTAACGGCACGAACGTCGACGAGACGAACAATCTCCGCGATCCGGAGAGCGCCCAACGCATCCGCGGGTTGGCCGCCGCTGATCTCGCCCGCGATTTCTTTGTCACCGACATTCCATGGGACAGCTACAACATCGATCGCATTGACATCCAGCGCGGCCCGAACGCGATCCTTTTCGGCCTGGGCAGCCCGGCAGGCATCATCAACGCTACGATGCACAGCGCCGAGTTTACGGATTCCGGCTCGATCGAGGGGACCACGGGCTCCTACGGCACCGTAAGGACCAGCGTCGACATCAACCAAGTGCTTATTCCGGAAGTGTTGGCGATTCGCCTGGACGGCCTGTGGGACAGTGAGAGATACGAGCAACAGCAGGCTTGGCAGACCGACAAGCGATATTCCGGCACGCTTCGCTTTGACCCGAAGCTCTTCAAGGACCCTTCCTTCCACACCAGCATCAAGGTGAAGTTCGAGAACGGCAACATCGAGGCCGACCGGCCGCGCAGCCTTCCCCCCTACGATAGCATCACACCGTGGTTCGCCCCGGTTGACACGAGCAGCGAGAATGGCGGTTTGGGCAAGCTTGCCATTCCCAATGGCTACGTCCTCGGCTCATCCGCTTCGACCTATTTCCCCTGGTTGGGCGGCTATGCCAATCAGCAACAACCCGTCTGGTTCATCGAGGGCGCAAGCAATGAACTCGACCGGATCTACGGCGGTTACGTGAATACGGGCGCGCTTAATGCTGCCGGGGTTGCCCAGGGTGCGGGCGTCAATCTCGTCGGTGAGAAATATGCGGACGTGTTCTCCGATCTCACCAACTTTAGCACGTATGCCCTCAATGCGAACCTGCCCGGTGCCCAATATGGCCAATACCGAAACCGCACGTTGCTCGACCCGTCGGTCTTCAATTTCTACGACAACCTGATCGACGGTCCGACCGCGTCGCAGTTCGAAAAGTGGACAACCTATAACATCGACGTCACCCAGACGTTTTGGAGTGACCGCGTGGGCGTCGAGCTGACCTACGACCGCCAGAAATACATATCGGGCGGTCAGAGCCTTCTCGAGAATCCGACGCTCAATATCGACATCCTGCAGAACTTCCAGGACCTCGTTGTCGGGCCGAACAACGCCACCAATAGCGGCGCTGCAAACCCGAATTTTGGCCGCCCATTCGTCTCCGGTGGACCCGGCGATGGCAGTTCCTACCAAAGCGACCGCGAGAATATCCGTGGGTCGGTCTTCGGCGAGGTGCGGGCCTCGGATTTCTTCGGCGCGAACAGTTTCTTCACAAAGCTGCTTGGCACGAGTCGCTTCAACGGCGTCTATAGCCGGGAGCAATACTACACCCAAGACCTAGATTGGCAGATGTACGCCAATTCCGAGGCCTATGCGGCCTACAAGCTCCAAGGGAATCCCGACGGCTTCCAGAATCTCCCGCCGATAGCCGTCATTTACCTCGGCCCGTCGCTGGCCAACGCTTCCTCGGCGGCCGGCGCCAATATTCCCGGCATCACCTCCAACGTTACCCTGCAGAGTGGCAATATCTATCAGTTTGCTTCGACATGGGCCCCGCAGCCGGGCGTCGTCGCCACCGCACCGTGGAACGTGCCCACCAATTTGCAGCCGATCTTCAATGGCGCTCCGGTGATCAACCCCGCTACCGGCAACCCTTATCCCCAACTTACACAAGTTTCGAATCCCGCCAACTATGTCGGGTGGAACAGCAACTTCACTGACGACGTGCTAAGCTATAATAATGGCGCCAATCCGAGTCTCCTCACCGCGGCAGACCAGACCATGCGGTTGACAAAATCGTTGTCGGGTTCCTGGCAGGGTTTCTTCTGGGACGACGCCATCGTGACGACGCTCGGCTGGCGCTACGACGAAGTCGAAACCAAGGGCGTGACGGCTCTGCCCCTGGCTGGGGCTACCAACCGCGGCGCACTAAACCTGGCCCCCTCTGTCTATACGCTGCCGAGCTCCTACCCGGCGAACGCGATCTTCAAGGATCACTCTACCTCGGGCGGCGTGGTGCTGCACCTGAACAGACTGCTCGAGAAGCACGATTTCCTGCCGATCAACGTCAGTCTTACCTATGACAAGTCGGGCAACTTCCAAGTCGAGAACGTCCGCCGCGACATCTACGGCAATCCGATCGACAACCCGACGGGCACCACGAAGGAATATGGCGTCCTACTGTCCACCAAGAACGACAGATTTTCCCTCCGCGTGACGAAATATGACACCATGGAGTACGGCACCACCGTTCCAGGATTCAATAACAGCGGAATCTACACGACGATTCGGGATGCCTTGAATTGGCGCAATATCAAGCTCTACGACATGTCAGGCTATGCCTGGAGCACTGCGGGACAAGCACCCCAGCCGAATTATTCGGGGTCTCGGTATGGATGGGACCCTGTCTGGGTCGACGCGAATGGAAACGATGTCGCGTCGGGCACAGTCCCAGCGGGCTCCCCCTTGCTTCCGGCCGGAGCAGTATTGGAAACGCAGGCGCAAGCCCTAACCCAGGAGGACAATGCGATCGCAGCGATCAATGCCATGCAGGCGTTTCTTACTAGCAAGGGCTACTTCACGGCATGGAACTATGGCCCGGGGCCGACGACGCCGTCGGCATTGGAAACGAAGAGCCAGTTTCTGGCTGATCCAATCGACCCGAATCCGGCGAGCGTCTATGATTATCGCACGGCCCCCTTGTTGCAGGGCTTCGCGGTGACCGATGACACCGAGTCGAAAGGCTACGAGTTTGAATTCACGGCCAATCCGCTGCCCAACTGGCGCATAGGATTCAACGCCGCCAAGACCGATGCGATCATAAGCAACGTCGGCGGCTCAGCGTTGGATGGGCTGGTGAGCTACATGGACACCCTGATGGCCGGACCTGCCGGTGATCTGATCCGGTTCAACTCCGACTATTCGGCCGCCAACGAGTTGCGCGCTGACTGGAGCGCGTGGCGCGGCCAATATACGCTGTTGAAGCTGGAGCAGGGAACGGATGCCCCGGAGCTCCGCCAGTGGCGCTACAACGTCATCACAAACTACTCGTTCGATCGTGGCCTCCTCAAGGGCCTGGGCATCGGTGGCGGCTATCGCTGGCAGGACAAGGTAGTCATCGGCTATCCCGTCATTGCAAACCCGACAAACCCGAACCTGGCCAGCTTCAACCTCTCGGAACCCTATTACGGTCCGGCGCTAGGCTATGTTGACCTCTGGACCAGCTATGAACACAAGGTCACGAAGAAGATCGACTGGAAGATCCAGCTCAACGTCTTTAATGTCGGCAAGGGGAACAGCCTCATACCGATCTCCGTAGAACCCGATGGCCATACCTGGGCAGCGGCTCGCATCGCGCCCGTCCAGGAGTGGCAATTGACGAATACGTTCATGTTTTGATTCTATGGTCGAAACGCCGGCCCTCCTTTTTGAAGGGGGCCGGCTTTTTTTTGGCGAGTTCCGTGGTGAAGGATTTGCATGAACACAATGCCATCGACCCGGCTCGCCGCGGGAAGCGGAAGCTGCCGAACTCACTCTGATCCCGCCAGGTAATCCGCCCGTTGTCGTCTTAGCTTCGCGGCCCGCCGGCTCGGCCCCGGCTGGCGGGCTCATGTTAGCGCTGGGCGATGACGAATTCCGATTCTCAGGGATCGGGCTGGCGATCACCGTTGTCCGGCCGACGGCGGTTGGCAGGCCGGTCTCCACAGGGTGGCCGAATGCGCTACGTCGACGGCCGGTGGCAGCACATCCACTGTTTGAACGGAGATCAAACTGACCAAGTCCGCAATGTGAGGCCCGAGCCCGGCCGTCTTTCCTGCATTGGGTGAAGCCGTTCCGCTACGACTGACCCATAAACTGCTTGCGGCGCCCGGTGCGCGCTATCCGCATATGAAACCTCATTTCCGGGAAGACGTGCTAATGCGTCGGCTTCTGATCCGCAGCGGCGTCAGCGACATTCGAAATGTTCAATCATCTCTGGATTCTTCACCCCCTCTAAAATAGTGACTTCGCTTTAACGTGCCCGTGGGAATTTGAACCCGGGTCTCGCTTTCGCCGCTGCTGACGTGACACGCGCCCCTGCTTTGGGAAGAATGCCGAGATAGCATTCTTGCCATAGATCATCTTCGATGACGTTTGGAACCCCCTCGGAATTCAAACTCAAGCGGATCGCCGCCGGCGTTGCGTGGCTGGCTGGCGCCTGGCTTGCGTTGTCTGGAGCGTCGCTCGACGCAGGTAGCTCCATGGGCGACCCGGTGTCGGTCTACGTCACTTGGGCGGCGCATGACGAACTCTCCGATTCGGTGAGGCTTGATGAGGATCTTGCGATGCGCGAGTTGGCCGCGGTGTCGCGGCTGAAGGCGGCGGGTGCGCGGTTCGACTATTTCCTCCTCGATATGGGTTGGTTTGACCGGGACGGGGGTTACCGGACGTTTCGCAAGTCGAGCTGGCCCAATGGGTCCAGGAGCTTTTTCGCGGCGTGCCGCAAGATCGGAGTCAAGCCGGGGCTCTGGCTCTCCACGAACGTTTGCGGTTGGTCGTCGGATCCGTGGCTGACGCCGAGGCCGGAATGGCGGGACTCCATGGGCGGCTACCTCAACCTGGCAATGAGCCTGCACGTGGGCGGCTTCCTTAAGTACCAGATCGAAACGATGCAGCGATGGTACGACCAGGGCGTAAGGCTATTCAAGTTTGACTTTGCTAACCTGGGTGCCGCGTCGCCTCCGGAGCTTGCCCGGATCGGCCCGAAGGAGGTTGAGCGCCTGAACGCCGACGCGTGGAGGATCGCGCTGCGTGCCTTTCGGGCGCGCAACCCCGATGTCATCCTGATCGCCTACAACGGTTATGGGGGCGAGACCGGCGACACGGGCCCGGGATTTACGAAGTCTGTCGATCCCCGTTGGCTTGATGCCTTCGATTCCCTCTATTGCGGGGACCCGAAGCCCTCGGATGTGCCCTGCGCGAACTTCTGGCGCTCGCTCGACGTCTACAGCGACGCCATGGTGTTCCAGTACTCGATGAACGGCATCCCCATCTCCCGCATCGACAGCAGCGGGTTCATGATAGGGAACACCGGGACATGTTATCGCCGCGGGAAGGCCGCCTGGAAGGGGATGCTGATCCTGTCGGCGGCCCGGGGCGGCCGTGTGAACACCTACTACGGGGACCTGACGCTCCTCGACGCCGGGGAGCGCGCTTGGTTTGCCAAGGCCCAGGGCCTCTACTTTCCGCTCCAGGCCTCCGGGGACATCTCGCTCTTTGGCGACTACCCCGGCTCCGGAAACCCCTACGGATTCGTGGCGCGCGGCGCAGGAGGTTCCGTCTGCACGGTGCTTAACCCCGGCAGCGCTTCGGCGGAGGTGCCAATCCCGATACCGGCGGGCGCAGGAAGCAGGCTGCTGTTCACGGATTCCGGGAGCGTGCCCATCCTCGCCGGGGGCACGGTTCGCCTTGGTCCCGGGCAATTGGCCGTCGTGGGATCGGGGACCTATTCGGACCCGCGTTGGGACCTGGGCACACAGGACGACGTGCTGATCCCCGGATCCAGCGAGCCGCTGCCAATTGAGGATATTGTCCGTGGCCCCCGATCCGTCTCGGCAACGGTCGTCGCTCCGAGTGCCGGTGTTCTCAGGATAATGTGCAGCCAGTCCGGCCCCGATGGCCGGCCGTGGCGTGTCAGCGGCGGTCCGCCACCCACGGGGACTTCGATGGGGAAGCTCCTCGTCCTGAAGGCGGAGCAGGGTGGAAGGGAGCTGGTGTTGAGCCTCAACTACGACCGCCAGATTTGGAGCGGCCTTTCGTGGGTGGTTGGCGACGTCTCGCCGCTGGGATTGGTTCCCGGAGGTCCGGTTCGAATCACCTACACTGTCGGCGACCCGAAGGAGAGGTCTGGCACGGCGACCATTCGCGCATTTGCCGTGTCGAACTAGGTGTCGGCCCGTCCGAGCAGCCTTAGCCGCTGCGGGAAAGATGTGGGCCTGAATGAGCCGGACTACCTTTCCAGCGTTAGCCCGGTGCAAGGCCCGGAATTTGGGCGCAGATCAGAGGCGGGGAATCGTCATGCCGCCGTCGATGACGATCACTTGACCGGTCGAATACGGCAGGTCACCGCGGGCGAGTGAAGCTACCGCTTTGCCAACGTCTTCAGGAAAACCCCAACGTGCCTGAACAAACAGTCCGGACTCTATCAGGTTATCGTATTTTTCCGCGACGCCCGCGGTCATGTCGGTCTTTATGACGCCTGGGCGTATCTCGTATACTGGAATGCCGCTGATCCCGAGTCTTGCGGCGAAGAGTTGGGAAAGCATGCTCAATCCGGCCTTTGCGATGCAGTACTCGCCACGATCGGTACTCACCACCGTCGCCGAGATCGACGTGATGTTTATGATTGAGGCTTCAAAGCTGGGATCGTCGCCCTTCGATGCCACCATACGGCGGGCGATGGCCTGGGTGAGAAAGAACACTCCCTTCAGGTTGGTATCCACGACATAGTCATAACTCTCCTCGGATGCTTCCAGGAGATCGGCGCGCACCTTCGGAGCGACGCCGGCGTTGTTGACCAGAAGATTTATGGCCTTTCCCGCTGCGAAGCCACCGCAGGCATTCAGGATAGCCTTTCGCCCTTCAGCACGTCCGATGTCGCCCTGGGCATAAGCCACCCGGACTCCATAGCCCCGCAGCTTCAATAGAGGCTCGGCCACAGCATCCTCGGGCCGCACCCCGTTGATCACGAGATCCCAGTGCTCCGATGCAAGTCTCTCGGCGATGCCGAAACCGATTCCCCTGCTGCCGCCTGTGATTAGGGCTATTCTGTTCATGTTTGGATCTGGTGTTTAGCTCGTTGAAATGGGTGCACGGGAGCTCCTCGCATGTGGCGTTGCGGAGCTGGCGAGAGTTTGTTGGCTATTTGCCGGTGTTGAGCGGGGGCACTTCGACCCACATGCGCTCGCTTGAAGATTTGAGCGCGAGCTCGGCAAGCTGGACCCCTTTGGCACCCTCTTGGAGACTCCAAGGGAAAGGGGAGCCGGTGACGACATGCCTCAGAAAGAGCTCCCATTGAGCCTTGAACGCATTTTCGTAGACGCCCTGGTCCGGCACGCGGACCCATCCCTCCCTGTAATTGATCGGGCTGTCGATGTCAGGATTCCAGGTGCACCGGGGCGTATCTGCCAGCGCCTGCGCCTTGCAATCCCTGAGGCCAGCCACCGCCGAGCCGTGAGTGCCGTCCACTTGGAGCGTCAGCAGGTCGTCACGATCGACGCGAACGCACCACGAGGAGTTGAAGTGGCAGATTATCCCGTTCCTCAGTTCGAAGGTGGCGTAGGCCGAATCGTCTGCTGTGCATTTGTACGGGATTCCGGACTCGTCCCAGCGCGTTGGCACGTGCGTCGCTCCCAGACAAGAGAGGCGGGCAATCTCTCCAAACAGGTTCTGAATCACATACTGCCAGTGGCAGACCATGTCGACAATGATGCCGCCGCCGTCCTCCCTTCGGTAGTTCCACGAGGGCCGTTGAAGCTTTTCGAACTCGCCGGTGAACACCCAATACCCGAATTCGCCGCGTACCGATAGGACCTTGCCGAAAAACCCAGTCCCCATCAAATGCCTCAGCTTGACAAGCCCGGGCAACCAAAGCTTGTCCTGAACGACGCCATTCTTGAGCCCTGCTGCCTTGACTTCGTCCGCCAGCGCAAGGGCCTCGGCCGATGTGGTGGCGGTGGGCTTTTCGCAATAGATATGTTTTCCCGCTGCAATTGCCTTTCGAACACCGATTGGGCGCTGACGTGTCAGGGTCGAGTCGAAATAGATTTGGTTCGCGGGATTGGCCAGTTCGGCATCAAGGCTCGTCGCTACGCGTTTGATGCCCACCTTTGCAGCCAGGGCGTTTAATTTCTCTGCGTTGCGACCCGTGAGAACGGGATCGGGCATGATCGTTTCGCCGTCGGATAGCCTTACGCCGCCTTGATCAATGATCGCCTTGATCGAGCGAATGAGGTGTTGGTTGGTCCCCATGCGTCCCGTGACGCCGTTCATAATGATGCCGATGTGATGTGTTTTCACCTTGCGGGATGAATGTTTTGCGGGGGATGGGCCCATTGGGGCCTAATGGAGGCGACTAGACGTGGTCCCGGTAGGCTTGGACTATGTTTGCCAGATACTGGTCTTGGTCATGGCCCCAGAGGCGGTCGGAGAAGATCTCGACCTCGGTGAACCCATGGAAACCTGCTGCTTCCACCGATGCGCGGATCCGCCTGAGCGGAATGCATCCTTCGCCCATGAGGCCGCGATCGTTGAGCATGTCGATTGTCGGCGTGCGCCAATCGCAAACATGGTAGGCGAAGATTGCGCCAAGCCTTCCGGAGCGGGCTATCTCGGTTTCAAGGGCTGGATCCCACCAGACATGATAGACGTCGATGGCGACGCCCACGTACGTCGATCCCAGGGATTCCACGAGGTCGTTGGCTTGCCGCAGCGTGTTTATCGCGGAACGGCTGTCCGCGTACATGGGGTGCAACGGCTCGATGGCGAGTCTGACTCCGGACGACTTGCAGTCCGGCAAGAGCGCCGCGATGCCCTCCCCAATCTGCATTCTCGATTCCTCCAGGGATTGATCTGGAACGGATCCACAGACGAGGACGATCAGCGGTGCGCCCAACGCCTTAGCTTCGGCGATCGCCTTCCGGTTGTCATCGATAGCCTGCATCCTGTCTGGGATCTCGCGTGCTGGGAAAAACCCTCCTCGGCATAAGGAAACAACGGAGAGCCCGTGGTCTCGCAGGATTCGGCCTGTCGCCGCTATGTCCCTTCCAGCCAGCGCATCGCGCCAGACGGTGATCCCCTGTGCGCCGGCGGCTGCGAATTTGGACGCGCAAGTCTCGATCGACCATGGCTTGGTGGTGATGGTATGGATGCACAGGCGCGAAAGGCCGGGAAGCGGTGCGGGCTGCGGCATTGATGGGGTCGCGATGCGATGCAAAGAATTGGAAGGGAAGAAGCGGGAGACGGCGCCGCGTCCCGGCTAGGACAACCCTCCAAAGAAGGTGTAGTAGGGTTTTCCCTCGACGATGTGCTGGAGATAAAGGGCCGCCTCTCTGAGATGGTAGTCGCCCCACATGCAGGCCTCCCCACAAGGCACCTTTCGGCCGATGGGGATATGGTCCCATCCGTTGGGCCGGTGATAAACAGTGTGCAGCAGCAACCCCTGGTGATAGGGAGCGATTCCCAGGTAGGCGTCGCTCAAGAGGGTTCGCATGGTCGTCAGGCCGGCTTGCCAATATCTCTTACCCTCTGGGGTGTCCTTGCCGAGATAGCGCCCCAATCGCAGCAGCCCTTGGGTTGCGATGGCGGCCGCCGAGCTGTCCACGGGTTCGAAATCGTTGAAGGGCTCGGCCGTCCGTTGGCGCCAATCACCCAGTCTGTGCAGGTTTGGGGCGCCGCTGTCCCAATACGGGACGCCGTCTGCCGCGGTATTCGCAATATACCAATCACAGGTGGCTCTTGCGGCCTTTGTGAACAGCTCCTCCCACTTGCCTCGATGCCCGAATGGGGCCAGATCGTGATCCGTCAGAGAGCCCAGGAATTCGAGTTCCTCGGCAAAGCCGACCATTGCCCATGACAGGCCCCTGGTCCACGTCGTAAACCCTGAAAATCCTTGCTGCGAGTTTGGGCAGCGGTATCGGCCGTCATTCGTGTTGAAGATCGCCTCGTGGGCCGTTCGGCCCCGCTCTGGGAGGATGTCGTAGCTGTCGCGACCTTCGCCATAGAACACGGAGTACTTCGCGGTGGACTCCAGATGTTGCAGGGCGCGCTCGAGGAGGGAGACCGACACGTCATTTTCGCCCATTAGGCGGTGGCCCAGCTGATGCGCGACCATGAGAACTCGGCAGGAGCGGACCGTATCTACAAAGAGAGAGTGGGGACCGTTGAAGGAGTAGATGTAACCGCCTCCTCCGTGTATCGCACTCCATCGGGCAGCCTGGATGGCACCGGAAACCTTGAGGGCCAGCTGGCAGAGATCGACTTGGTCCCCCTCAAGGCGGCCTTCCTTCTGGAGACGAAGCCAGTTCCCGTAAGTGCTCAGATTGTTAAATCCATGGTCGTGGACTCCGATATTGCTGACGTGGGAGGCCATCCGGGTCCTCGTGAGGTCTATTGCCCATTCCGCGTATCGGGAATCGTTCGTCGCATCAAATTGAAGGAAAGCGGAGCCGTAGTGGAATCCCTCCGTCCAATCCGTCCATCCTCGCGGGGTGTATTTCCCTTCAACCGTGAGAACCGGCGAGCCTCGTGACGGGTCATACTCCTTGGCAAGGTGATCAATTTTCTGGCCGGAAAGTTGCCAAAGGCGGCCTAGTGACAGTCTCAAGTCGGCGGGGACGAGCTGTGGATCGATTCTCATTTCTGGGAAAGCCTCAAACATAAATCATATATGATTGAATCTCGGTCAAAGCATTTCTTAGTCTTTCGGCGTGCAAGAACTGGAGGGAAAGGTCCGCGCCCTAACGAAGACGGAGTATATTCACGGCATGCTTAGGAATGGCATACTAAGCCTGAAGCACCGCCCGGGTGACTATCTCAACATAGACGAATTCGCCCGTCGCAATGGGATGAGTCCAATTCCCGTTAGGGAGGCCGTATCCCGACTCGTCGCAGAGCGTCTGGTGATTATGCGACCCCATATCGGGGCTGAGGTGGCGCCCCTGGATGAAACCTCCGTTAGGGAGATCTTTGCCTTGCTTGTGGGGCTAGAGACCTCGGCCGTCGGCGACATCGTGGCGAGGGCGACAGATAGTGATTTCGCGGACCTAAGGCACCTCCATGCTGATATGGAGAAGCTAAGCCTGCCCGATGATCTGGAATCGTGGGACCGGACGAACGCGGCATTTCACCTGAAACTTGCATCGATCGCCGAGCTCCCTTCTGTCTTGGAGCACCTGAGGGTGGTTTTTGACCATTGGGATAGGGCGCGAAGGTTCTTTTTTGAAATCTCCCCTCGGCGCGACGCGGGCAAGGCCCAGCGTGAGCATTTGGCCATGATAAGGGCGCTGGAATCCAGTGATGAGGATCTCCTCCACGCACTCTTGCACCGGCACAACGAACGGCCGCGCCAGGCCTACCTTAGGTTGCTCGCCGGGCGGAGCCGGGCGCCTCTAGGTTCGCCTGTCGGGACTTGCGTTTGAAGACCCCCGGCGATGGCGCGGCCTGCCCTCTCATGCGGGCAACTCCCTTCCCCTTGTCTCCGGAGCAAACCAGATGAGAATCATACCCATGCCGTAGATGAGCGTCACGACTGCGCCTGCTCGTGCGAGGTCGGCACCATAGTGGCGCATAAGGGCGCTCATCTGCAGCGCTCCGACGGCTGCGATGGCGCGTCCGGCGTTGTAGGCGAAGCCCTGCCCGGTGGCGCGGAAATGGGTGGGAAACAGCTCAGGCAGGTACAGCGGAGCCCAGCCAAAGAAGGACCCTGTCGTTGCGCCCACG
>CAYNLL010000006.1:0-22449 GCA_964398015.1 uncultured Opitutaceae bacterium
CCGTGGTCCACGACCCTCTTCAGGGTCTCCTCAAGCCGCGGATGGTAGATGACAACCAGGGCGCTGCCCTTCGCCATCGACGCGCGCTTGTCGGAGCGGGCGAAACCCCCGGCGATCTGCCCGTCGACAAACGAGGTGTAGTCCGGGCCGTAGTCCGTGAACGTCCATCCGAACACGGTCTCGAAGAAGGCCCTCGTCTTCTCGAGGTCGAGGGCGTGGAACTCAACATAGATGATCTTGTTCGTCTGGTCCATGGCGGGGCGGGTTTCGGGGTGGCGTGGGTGGGCGTTCAGTCGAATGGCGTTCACTTGAACGGTATCCGGCCGAAAGGCAAGCCCGCAAAAGGGTTGGGGCCGGCGTGAGCGGCGGGACGCCCCCGGGGAATCGCCCCTACCGATTATCTTCGAATGAGTTACTCTGATGGGCGGCGGGACGCCCGACCGCATCAGAGGGTGCGCGAAAACCAATCCTGGGTGATCTCCATGAGGCGCGCCGCGTGGGGACTCGCGGGATCGAGCACATTGAAGATGTGGTCCGCCCCGCCGATCGTGACGGCTTCCGAGGGCTGGCCCGCAGCGGCCTTCATGAGCTCAACGCCCGGATCGGCAAGAAAATCGAGCGACCCGTGGACCGAGAGGAAGGCGCCCGGGTACTTTGCGAGCGACCGGTCCAGGTCGATCCCCCGAAAGCTTTCATAGAAGGCGCGGTAGGTCGTGATCTTCTTCCACCCCGCGTCCTGCGTGGTGACGCCTTCCTTCAGCGCCTGCTGCGCCCCGGGCATCGCCACCATGACCTTCTCGAGGTCCCCGCAGGGGCTCGACCACACGGCGCCGCTGCGGAACCATGCGGGATGGCGCCCCAGGATCTCGATCTCGGTCGCGGCGCCGAGGCTCCAACCCAGCGCGCCAATGTGGCCGGGGCGCACGCCCTGCTGCCTCAAGATCCACGCGTAGGCCGCCTCGGCATCCTCGATGCGCGTCGTGAAGGTGGACTCGATCACGGTGCGCCTGCGGTCGCCCTCGCCGCGGAAATTGATCCTCAGGCTGGCAATGCCATGCCTCGAGAGATCCTCAGCAAAATGCTTCGTCAGGTCGCCCGCCCCGTCCATGTCGTCGGCGAACCCGTGGAGCATGAGGACGGTCCGCCCGTCCCACGCGCCCTCAGGGGACATCCACGCCCCCTTGAGCTCGGTGGTGATGGAGACCGGCGCATCGGCCGCGGCCCGGGCAGGGCCGGCCCCCAGGGCGAGGGCGGCGGCCGCGAGGGCCGCGGAAACCAGGCGGGAGATCATGCGCACAGGGTACAAGGCGTTCACCGGGTGTCCAGAAACTGCTCGAGGGCGGCGCAGAATTCGCCGGGCTTCTCGATGCCCGGGGCATGGCCGCTCTCGGGCACAACCACCAGCAGCGCCCCGGGGATCCGCGCGGCAAAATCCCTCCCGTCGTCGAGGGGGACGAGGCGGTCCTCCGCCCCCCATACGACGAGCGTCGGCACCGTGATCGTCCCCAGCTGGCCATCGACGCATTCGGCGACGACGGCGCGGTTTGAGATCAGCGAGTGAATCGTCCAGCCGTCGCCCTTGGACATGCTCATGGAGAACTTGGCGCGCGCCGCGTCGTCCGTGCTCCGCGAGGGATCGAAGAAGATCGCCGAGAGGAGCGCCTTTGATCCGGCAAGGGAGAGTCCGGGGGAGGCGCCTCCGGCATTGCCCTCCGTCAGGTGCCGGTGCCCCGCCGCGTCGACCAGGACAAGCCTGACCGGCCTGGGAAGCTCAAACGCCGCTCCCGGAGGGGCGGGGTGGCCGAGCGCCTGGATGGCGTACTGGGCGGCGATCCAGCCGCCGAGGGACTCCCCGACAAGCGTGAAGTCCCTCACCTTCTCCATCCGGAGGAACTCGCCTAGGAAGTCGACCCAGGTCTGGATGCCGTAGTCGATGACCGGCTTCGCGGATGCGCCGAAGCCGAGCTGGTCCGGCGCAAGGACGCGGCGGTGGGCGGACAGCCGCGCGATGCACGCCCCCCAATCGTCCTTTGCGCTGCTGCCCATGCCGTGGAGCAGGACGACGACAGGACCGGATCCGACGTCGTAGAATTCTATCCTCTGGCCAAATAGCTCGACGGCCCGACGGGGCGGAAGCTCGTCGGCGGCGCATAGGGGCACCAGTCCAACGCTGAGGGCAAGCATAACGCAAATGCACCCATAGGTTTTCATGGCCGCGGATCTCAACGGCATCCGGATGGGAAGTCTAGCGCGGGTTGCCGGGCTGCGGCCCGCCATCCGTTCCTGGGGCGGGAGGCCCAAGGCAATCCTTCCTCGCGCAAGGGATTCAGTGTGCGCCCGGGGCCGGAACGATCCCGGCCTCGAGCCCATGTTTGAATCCAAACTTTCTTGCCATGGCATAGTCCTCGTTCGCCCCCTTTTGGTCGCCCATGCGGGTCTTGCAGTCGCCGCGGCCCTTGAAGGCTTGGGCGTCCACCGGATCCAGCTCGATGGCCTTGTTGTAGTCCAGGAGGGCTAGGTCGAACTTGGACTCGGCCATCCGTGCGTCCGCGCGGCCCCGGAAAGCGTCCGATGAGAAGCGGTTCTGCCGGATGGACGCGTCGAAGTCCTCAACGGCGCCCTCGATGTCACCCTTCTTTAGCCGTGCAAATCCCCTCTTGTCGTAGGCATGCGTGTACTTTGGGTCCAGAGTCACGGCCTTCGTCAGATCGGCGATTCCGGCCTCGACGTTACCCTTATCGAGGCGCAGCGACCCTCGTATGAAATAGGCCGCGGCGTTGTCGTCATGCTCCGCAATTCGCTTGTCCATGATGTCCAGCTGGATGTCGCGGTCCTCATCCGCGGCCTTCTTCGCACGGGCCTCAGAGGAAATTTCGCCCGCAAGGGTGGAAGACGTGTCCGCCGAATCCGTGGGGCCCGCGGAGCGAAGCATTCCTCGCACGGCCTCAAGTATGGAGAGGGCAGCCGGGTTGTCCGCGATGTGCGGGTCCTTGAACTCGGCGTCGAGGAGGATCCGTATTTCCGGGAAACGCCCCGACAGGCTCAGGAGTCCCGCGAGGACAGCCACCTGACGCGCCCGGAATACGGCCGGATTCATCGTCATTCCACCCGGGACCGGGCTCAACAAGTCTCCCTCAAGTGCATTGATGCATTCCGGGCTCGCCTGGGCCATCGACAACCCGGCGCTTCCCCACACGACGTTCATCGCCCGGGCGACGCCATCGTCCATCGCCGGGCCCTTGCGGAACTTGTCCACGACGGCCATCGCGCTCGCGGGCGAACCATCCTCCAGGTAAAACGCGGCCAAGCTCAGCTGCCGAGACCGCAGCCCGGCCGGATCGCCAAGGTCGTCTTGCTCGTTCTCCATCAGGACGATCAACAGCTTCCGGAGGTCGTACGTCATGACCGGATATGCCTGGGAGATCGGTTCCTCGAAGCCTGCGAAATCTACGGACGCCTGGGGCAGCCAGCGCGCGGCGCTCGCGGCCCGCCTAAGTTCCTTGAAGAAGGCGGCGGAATCGTTGGCCCTATAGGCCGAGGCAATCTGGGCCGACCACTCTGCCTTGCTTGCCACCACGGGCACGGCCGTCTCGTCCTCCTCATGGGGAATGTCAGGCCGTTCCGAGATGCCCTCCCACTTGAGCCACCATTTGCTGCGCCGGGACCAAAAGGCCGGGATCATTCCTGCACGACGAAGCGCGATGAATTCCCGGATTTGAGCCGCGCCGTCCGCACTGTCGAGAACGCGGGAATCGACCGTCTCGAGGATCTGGATGACACGAATCGCATCGGCGGGGCGGTCCATGTGCAGGTAAAGGAACACGGCGTGGAGGAGGGCTCCGGCCTCGCCCGGGGACGACGCTGCAATCGGCTCCAG
Source organism: uncultured Opitutaceae bacterium (assembly GCA_964398015.1). GTDB lineage: Bacteria > Verrucomicrobiota > Verrucomicrobiia > Opitutales > Opitutaceae > Palsa-1447. The sequence goes on from CAYNLL010000006.1 coordinate 3,878, forward strand.
CGATGCGTAGGTCTGCAGCGCCCGCTCGTAGTCACCCATCTTTTCGAGGACCCGCGCGTATCGGACGAGCACCTGCGGCCGGAATTGCGCCGGCAGTGCCGGGTCCGCAAGCAGGGCAGAGACTCGAGTCTGCAGATCCACCAACCTGCCCCTTCGCTCCAGGTGCGCCGCCAGGGCCAGCTGGCCGGACCAGTATGCATTCTGGGAGTGGGGCATGTCGTCGCACACGCCGAGGAGCGCGGCCAGGACCGGGTCATCGCCCTGGCCCATTGCCGTGCGCTCCCTCCAATCGGAAAACGCGACCGCCCGGCTCCAGCGCAGCGGGAAGGAGGGGCCCGGGGGAAGCGAGAGGAGTGCCTGCACGCTCAGCCGGATGCAGCCCTCCAAGTCCTCTACCGTGCCAGCACCCCTTATGGCCCTGTCGAAGTCCTCGTCACTCTTCTCCGTGCCGTCCGCGGCCGGGCACTGGCCCGCAAGCGGCCATTTTGAGAATCGCTCCGCCAGCGTGGCCCGGATGCGCGCATAGACGTCCTCCCCGTCCCGGTCGGCTCGCGCCGACGCCATGGTGGCCTCGAGGCCCTGGTCCGTTTTTGGGAACACCTCCGTAATGAGACCGAAGAATTCCTTCTGGCGGGCATCGTCCCCCGGTTCCTTCCAGCTGCTCGTGTCCCGGACCATGCGGGAAAAGAAGGGGTCGAGCGCTCCGGGCTGCGCCTGGACGAACTCGCGGAGACGGCGCCGCACCTCCGCTGCCTTCCCCTGGTGCAGGAGCACGTACGACATCGCCGCATACAGGTCGGGCTGCACGTCCGACGTGACACGGAGGACCCCATCCAGGGCCGAAAGCGCCTTGTCGGGGGCCGTCTTGCGCAGGAGTTCGGCCGTGAACAGCGCGCACCGCGCACGGATCGCCCCTGGCAGTGATGCGTCGGCCGCAATGGCCAGGCCGACCTGAGATGCAGCGCTGTCCTGGCCCGCGGCGTGCAGCGCATAGGCGTAGGCGAACTGGCCCCAAGCATAGATCTCGGGGCTCACCTCGCTGTGGTAGGCGGAGAGGAGGACCCCGAGGCGTGCCACGGCCTCCTTCGCCTTCCCCGCCGCCACGTCGAGGCTGGCCAGGTCGACGCTGGCCTGAAAGACGGTCGTCTTGTCGCCGGGGAAATACTGGAGCGTCTGCTCGAGGGCCGCCCTCCGGAGGGCGCTGTTGCCCCCCTCGGGAAAGCGGTTGTTCACAAGGGCCAGCTGCCCGTAGCCGGTCGGCATCCGAGGAAGGTCCTGGAGAGGCGCCTCCGATGGCGCGAGGCCGGCCGACGAAGACGTCATGGTGAACGAGAGGGGCCGGTCGAGCCACGCCTCCAGCGACTGCACGGCGCCGTAATACACGTTGAAATCGTCCGGACTGAGGACCGACTGGTCGCTCTCAACGGTCATCTCCATTTTGCACGCGTCCCGCGTGACCTGCCACTGGGACCGCAGGTGCCCGGCGGGTGTGTCCACGTCGAAGGGCGCGGGCACCTCGCCCGGCAGCAGCCCTGGCGCCAGCTTGACCATCGCCGAAACGGAGAGGCGTCCGCGATTGATGAAAAAAGGCGTCTTGCGGGCCGGCGTGAAGCCGAGGAAGTCGAAGAGGTCCTTGGTCCGGGGAAACATCAGCGCCTGCTGTCCCGACCCCTGCTCCAGCTTTCGCGGGATTGTCAGGTAAGACCTGAGGAGAAACCTCTCCGACGGGCTCGCCCGCGGGGTGACGGCCACGTCGATGATCTCGGCGCCAGGGTAGAAGTTTCGCGCAAGCAGCCCGACCTGCCGCCGGCTTTCGTCGCGGTCGAGCTTTCGGAATTCCTCGTCCTCGGCTGCGCCGTAGAAACCATCTGCCGTGATCTCGAGCCAGCCTGCGAGCTCGCCCGTGGGCCTCAGTTCAAAGTCAAAATGGAAGGCGAGCTGTCCGGCGCCCTGTGCCGGCGTGTGCGTCCACTCACTCGACGTGCCGGTGACGACCAGGACGTCCCGGTCCGCATCCGCCGGGCCGAGAAGGCCCGGACGCCCCCGTGCGATCGTGGGGTCGCAAAACTTGTAGCCGCCCCGCCCGTCTGGGAGCGCCACGATGGCATGGCTGAACACATGGAAATCGGGGACCCGGCGGTCGATCAGGCCCGCGTCGCTTGCGTTCACGAAGGTCACAAAGGCTGTCAAGCCCTTGTGCTTGAGGAACGCGACGAGCAGGTTGGCCTTGTCCTTGCAGTCCCCGTATTGGTTGTCCCAGACAGCGTTGCATTCATGCGGCTGGTAGTCGGACTCGCCCAGTTCCAGGCCCGCGTACCGCACGTCGTTGGCGACCTTGTCGAAGAGGATGCCCAGAATCACATCCGGCTTCGTAGAGCCCTTGGTCCAATCGTCCACCTTAGCCGCGAGTGCCGGCGTGAGGACGTCGCGTCCCTTCAGCAGCCCCGCGAGCCAGCGCCCCACGTCCGACCACTCGGGGATGGTGCTGAAATGGATGGAGGGGCCGACCTGCGCCGCTGGTGCGGAGTTGTTCTCATCCGCCAGCGGGGCAATGCCGGAGCGTTCGAACGAGTAGCGCACGTGCCCGCTCGGCAGCTCCTCGCGAACCGCCGGCGGCACGTCGGTACCGATGGTCTGGAAAACCATCCTCTTGGCCAGCGGTCCCGCGATGTCCGCGGCAAAATGGATCCTCCCGGTCGGCCAGGTGCTCGCCCATTCAAAGGACCCTGAGAATTCGCCGGGCATCCGTGCCTTGAGGTCCTCTGTCACAACGACGACGTGCGTGACGCTCCCCGGCTTTACGTTCGGGAAGATCAAACGCACCTCGATCAGGTCGTCGTACAGAGCAAACTGCGCCTGGCGCTGCGGCGAGTTCATCATGATGGCGTCCGGCTCGACCGGCTGGATGCTCCCGTCCGCCTGGATCGTCTCCGCCTTGAGCACGTAGAACTGTTGCTCCTTGCGCCGGTAGACAAAGGTTTGGTCCGCGTTCCAGTGCGCCGCCGCGTCCGTCAGGGTCTTGCGCACGACGTTCTGAACTCGCAGGGCGCGGCCGTCGTCGCCGACCGCGTACAGGCGCTCGTCGAGTAGAGTGATCCCTGCCGCGTGTTGCTCTAGATCTTTGGGCTCCGACTTGAGCGCCTGCTCCAGGGGAGTAAGGATCGGCGCGATCAGCTCCCCATATCCCTTGGGCTCGCTTCGAAGCACCTCGCCCGCTCCGTGGACCCGCGCCAAACATGTCACGGCGAGGATGAGAGCAGCAACGCAGTTCCACCGGCTTCCCCGAGGCGGCAGCGAATGGTGCATCGGCTCCACTTTATGCAAATGTCCTTGCTCAGTAACAAGCTAAGAACAGGAGGTGCGGACGGTCCCTGTGGGCCTTGCCACTGCTCGACTGGAGGCGAATCCCCGCAGCCGAGGCCAAATCCCGGCATTGCGCTGCACGCATGCCCGGAAATGATCGTCAGGGCGGCGCGATGCTAATGCTTCCATTCCAAGAACGGAGACGACCCATGGTGTCGCCCGGAGCGGTCCTGCACGGGTGGGCCCGCACTCTGTTCGCCGCCGTCTGCTTGGCGCTCTCCGGGTGCGGCCCCAGTGATCCCCTTGAGATCAAGGTGGAGGGCACGAACCAGCTTGATCACAGCATGTGGAAGATGAAGGCATCCGAGCGCCTCTCGCCGGAGCAGGTCGCGGATTTCGACGAGGCCCTCCAGGAAATCAAGTTCCAGATCATGTCCGAGGGAAAGGCGAGTGGCGGCGAGGCGATCACGGCGGCCGCGTTGGGAAAAATCTCGGACCTGTCGGTGCGCGAGGTGCTGGGAATGGGGCTAGGCCGCAAACTGCAGCGCCTTCAGGACGAACAGGACGTGCGCCTCAAGACCATCCAGTACAATTCAGGGATCGCCACCAGACCGGGCGACACCCGTTCGCAGGAATACTTGGAAGAGGTCCACGACCGACAGGTTCAGCAGCTTCGCGACGAGGTCATTGAGATTCAGCGCGTAAAGGGACGCCTTGCGGCCGCCGGAATCCCGGCGGTTGATCCAACTCCGGGAAGCGCGGTCGCGGGAGGCCCTGCGACCCCCTCCCCCGCCAGCCCGTCGCCTAAGTCGGCCCATTAGCTTTGCCGTGCCCCGCCGAGATGGCGCGAAGGCGCAGGGGCTGGCAACCGATGGGGCCGCTCAGGACTTTCCGACGTCCTCCGGATGGGCGGGCCAATATTCCTCGTGGATCGCCAGCCCCTCTGCCTCCATAAGCGGCCCGAGGACTTTGGTCTTGGGGGAGACGCGCCCGATGATCTCGTGGCTGGTCAGAGGGTTCGCGCTGGGCGGAAGGCCCATGACCTGCTCAAACGGGGACTCCGATACGCCGTAGACCACGCGCCCGATCCCCGAGAAGCAGATGGCCCCGCAGCACATGGCGCAGGGCTCCGTGCTCGTGTAGAGTGTCGACTTGGCAAAGGTGGCCCGGTCGATCTTGGGGCTGAAAGCCGAGATGAGGCCCGTCTCCGCATGCTTGGTTATATCCCCGGTGGAATGGACGCAGTTGGAGAACTCGGCCAGGATCTTCCCGTCCTTCACCAGAAGGGCCCCGAAGGGCCCGCCCCCGTGGGTGGTGGCGTAGCGGGCGAGCTCGTAGGCCCGGGCCATGTAGATTCGGTCCTCCGGCGTGCACCCGGGGTCGTCGCGAGAGGCCGCGGGGAACGCGCCGCACGCGCCCGAGGCCAGAAGCAAGAGCGGTGCGAGAAGCAATGCGCGCGACGGGAGATGGGCCACGGGTCTTGTTGCCGCATGAATTATGCCAGTCCGCAAACGATGGGCCCGCTCAGGACACCCCTCTCCTCAATCTGCCGAAGGCGAGTGCGGATTGAGGCTGGGGATCCTCGGGTCGCGCGGCAGGCGACCGCATTGGCCAAATTTCTGGCGCCGCCTTCAGGGAGCGTCCGCTACTCCGTCCTCAGCGCCTCGATGGGATCTATCCTCGCCGCGCGGCGGGCAGGAAGGTAGCAGGCAGCCACCGCCACAATCGCGAGGAGGAGGGAGACCAGGAGGTACGCCCAGGGATCGGTGGGCTTCAGCTCGAAGAGCATGCTCGTCATGTAGTGGCTGAGCAGGACCGCGCTTACCAGGCCGACGACGAGGCCGACACCGGTCTTCATAAGGCCTTGGCGCATGATGAGTCCCACGATCTGCAGGCGCGTGGCGCCAATCGCGCCCCGGATCCCTATCTCGCGCGTACGCTGCGAGATGTCGTAGGCGAGGACGCCGTAGGTGCCGATGGCGGAGAGGAAGAGCGCAAGGGCCGCGAAGCCGCCGAGGAGGAGCATCACCGCCCGGCGGCCGTCCACCGACGCATCTATTGCGTTCTGGATCGTGCCGGTCTCGAACAGGGGGATCGAGGGGTCTATCGCGCGCAGCTTCTCGCGGATGTTTGAGATCAGGTCGGCCAGCGGCCGCGGCGAGCGCACGATGATGTTGAAGCCGCCGGGGGACGTCGTGCCCACGGGGTAGTAGATGAAGGGATTGTTGCTCTTGTCCTCCACGCCGTTGTGCGGGACGTTGCGCACGACGCCGACGATCACGGGCCAGTCGCCGTCATTCTTCGGCGGACCCCCGAACGTGAAGTGCCCGTCCAGCGCAGAATGCCCAGGGAAGTAGCGCTGCTCAAAGTGCTCGTCGACGACGTAGACGGACTTCGCGTTCTTCACCAGGTCCGTCTCCTCCATGTACCTCCCCTTCAGCAGCTGTATGCGCAGCGTCTTGAAGTAGTCCAGCGAGACCCCGATGAGGAAAGCCCCCGGCTGCGGCGAGTCGCGCGGCAGCAGGCTGTCCTTGAGGGTGAGCGCAAGGATGGGCAGGTCGCCCTCGAACGGGATCCCCGTGGCCAGCGCGGCGTTGTCGACGCCGGGGATCTCCCTGATGGATTCCACCAGCCTCCGCTGGAATGCCGCCGACTTGTCCCTCTCGTTGTACGCGGACGGCATGGCGATGCTGCCCACGACAAGGTTCTTCGGGTCGAAGCCGGGATTGACGGCGATGGCGTTTGCAAAGCTGTGGATGAGCAGGCCGGCGCCGCTCAGGAGGACGAGCGCCACGGCGACCTGCCCCGTCACGAGCACGCTGCTGAGCGCGCGCACGCCGCGCCCGCCGGAGGAGCCCCGCGAGCTGCGCTGGATCACCTGGGCAAGGTTCGAGCGCAGGATGTGCACGACCGGCACGCAGCCGATCAAGAGGCCGACGGCCACCGCCACGGCCAGGGTACAGCCGAGCACGTCGCCGTCGATCGCGATGGGCAGCATGTTCGGCAGCAGCTTGGCCGTGAAGTGGTTGATTGCGCGGACCGCGCCGTAGGCAAGCCCGACGCCGAGCGCCGCGCCCGCGAGCGTCAGGAGGAGGCTCTCGTCTAGTAGCTGCCTGGCGATGGCCCCGCGGCCCGCCCCGATCGCCGCCCTGATCGCGAGTTCGCTCTGCTGCGCGTTGGACCGCGTGAGGAGCAGGTTCGCGACATTCACGCAGCCGATCAGGAGGACGAAGATCACGCCGCCCTGCAGGAGGTAGAGGGAGGACTTGATGGGCTCGACCCGCTCGGCCTGGATGAGGCCGACGCCGATCCTGTGGCCCGTTCGGTCCAGGAAGCTCCTGAACCCCGGGTCGGTGGTGTCGTAGAAGTGCTTTTCCAGCCCCTCGACCTCGCCCAGGGCCCGGGCCACGGAGACCCCCGGTTTGAGGCGCCCGAACATCGGCATCGAGCAGGAGTACCTCATCTGGGGGTTGATCTGGTCCGGTTTCCACGAGATCGGCCGGACAAACCTCGGCTTGGCGTCGAACGCCTCGAGCGCGCGAGGGGCCACCCCGGTGATGCGGTAGGTCTCGCCATCGATCCTCATCGTCCTGCCCAGCACCCCCGGGTCCTCGTTGTAATGCGATTTCCAGAAGGACTCCGTGAGGACGACCACCTTGTCCTCCCCGACGCGGCAATTCTTCAGGGTGAAGAATTGTCCCAAGACCGGCTTGATCCCGAGGACGTCGAACATCTCTGCCGTACACTCCGCCGCCTGAATCCGCTCGGCCGCGCCCTCGTCGCCCATCATCACCGTGGTTGCGGCGCAGAGCGCAAGGGCGTCAAAGGAGGGCGCATTCGCCTTGAAATCGGCGTACTGGACGAGGTTGGTGGGGAACTTGTTGAAGCCGGCCTTGGGGAAGGCGTTGTAGATCTCCACGATCCGGGAGGGCTCCGGGAACGGGGGCGGCTTGAGGACCAGGGCGTAGACCATCGAGAAGATCGCCGTGTTCGCGCCGATGCACAGCGCAAGCGTCAGGAACGCCATGAACGTGAACCCCCGGTCCTTCAAGAGGCGCCTGCACGCGTACCTCAGGTCGCCCGCCAGGCCCGACGAAATCCCGGCGACCCACGATTCCCGTGTCCTTGCGGCAGACCCGAGGGTTCGTTCATCATGCATGGCTTGGAAAGGAATGCCGCCACCGGGCGGCCTACCGCCTGGAGCGGGCGGGCAATGTTTCCGACACGGGAAAACCCGTGGCAACGAGATAATGGCGCCGGGGAAAAAAGGGGGGGTGGCTGCCCTCGGACAGGCCCTCTCTTGAGGCCGGCGCCTCCTGACCTCCAGCGCCGAGCCGACCGGTGATACGCAAAAGAATCCCGCCCCCGCCCTTATCGCAACGCCACCGGGGGCCCCAGGATCTCCCGGACAAGGATCGCCCTTCGCGCCGAATCGCGCGTGCGCAGCTCCTCGAGCCAGAGGGCCCCGGCGGACGGGCCGGAAACGCCGCCCTGCAAGGCAGCGACCGGCTGGGGTGCGGGCGCGCGCAGCGGCGGCGGCAGCGAAGCCGCGGCGGGCGCCTGCCCTACGACGGCGCCGGCCTGCGCCTCCGGCTCCCACTTCTCCTCAAAGACACGAGGGGCGGCGGCCGCCCCTGCGCGCCGCTCGGCGATCTTGCGGCGTATCTCCTCGCGGACCCGCCGCGTGCGCTCCTCCTCCTCGCGCGCGAGCTCAGCCAGCGTGGCCGAGGCCGCCGGCTCCGCCGGTTTGGCCTCCTGCTGGCGGCGGGAGTCGCTCGAGCGCTTGATCATCCTGAACAGCCACGTGGCCCCCGCGATCGCGACGAAGACCAGCTGCGACGACATCCAGCCGGGATCGGGAGAGGCCGCAAGGAGCAGGCTCATTTCTTCTCGCCGGGCTGCGCGATGCTCTGGCGCATGGACGTGTCGGACTGGATGTTCTCCATCCTGTAGTAGTCCATGACCCCTAGGCGCCCGCTGCGGAAGGCCTCGGCCATCGCCAGCGGGACCTGCGCCTGCGACTCGACGACCTTCGCCTGCATCTCCTGGACACGGGCCTTCATCTCCTGCTCGAGCGCGACGGCCGCGGCGCGCCGGATCTCCGCCTGCGCCTGCGCCATGTTCTTGTTGGCCTCGGCCTGCGCCACCTGAAGCCTCGCCCCGATGTTCTCGCCGACGTCGACGTCGGCGATGTCGATGGAGAGGATCTCGAAGGCCGAGCCCACGTCGAGGCCGCGCGCGAGCACCGTCTTTGAAATGCTGTCCGGGGACTCCAGGACCTGCTTGTAGCTGTCCGCCATGCCGATCGTCGTCACGATGCCCTCGCCCACGCGGGCGATGATGGTCTCCTCCTTGGCGCCGCCGACGAACCGGTCGAGGTGGGTGCGCACGGTCACCCGCGCCTTCACCTTCACCTGGATCCCGTCCTTGGCCACGCCGTCGATTGTCGTGCGCCCGCTCTCGGGGTTCGGGCAGTCGATCACCTTGGGGTCCACGGAGGTGCGCACGGCCTCGACGATCGACTTGCCCGAGCCCTTTGTCGCGAGGTCGATGGCGCAGGCGCGGTCCCAGTTCAGCTCGATCCCCGCCTTCTGCGCGGCGATGATCGCCTGGACCGTGGGGATGACGTTGCCGCCGGCGAGATAGTGCGCGGAGATCTTGTCGGTGGAGAGCGGGATGCCGGCCTTGACCGCGGTGATGCGCGCCCCGACGACGAGGTTGTACGGAACGCCGCCCAGCCGCATGCCCACGAGGTTCACGATGCTGACGGGCGCGCCGTTGAGGCGGGCCTTGAGCCAGGTGCCGATATAGGAAATGAAGATTCCTATGACGACCAGGCCGACGATGATGAGCGGGATGGCGATGATGAGGGAAATGTCAGGCATGGGAGTTCAGGGTTTGGAGACGATAAGGCGGAAATTGTCCAGGCCCACGACGCGCAGGGTCTCCCCCCGGGCCACGTGGCCGGAGCGGCAGAAGGCCTCGTAGCGGCGCCCGTCGACGAGCACATACCCGCTCGGGGCGAGCGTCGTGTCGGCGGTCGCCGGCCGGCCGACCACCGCCTCGACGGGAGCGACCGGGGGCTGGCTGCTCGAGCCCGACGTGGACTCGACGACCAGGCCGCGCCCCATGCGCGTCCTCGGCAGCAGAACCAGCTCGATATAGACCGCGGCGCCGAGGAGGACCAAGGCCCCCGCCCCGGCCAGCCCGGCCGCGAGGACGCCGAGGTCGCGGTAGGCGAAGACGCAGCCCGCGACCAGGGCGACCGCCCCGACGGCGCCCATGACGAAGCTCGAGACAAAGACGTCGGCGGCCAGGAGCAGGATCCCGGCGATGAAGAGCAGGAGGATCAGCGTCATGAACGGGCCTTTCCATCCTCGCCCGCATCCCGCTCGACAACGAGCGCGAAATCGCCGCGCCCGAGGACGACGATCGGCGCCCCGGCGTCGATGGCGCCCACCTTCACCTCGGCCTCGAACCGCCGCCCGTCGACCTCAACCTGCCCGCCGGGCCTCAGGGCCGTGGCGGCGATGCCGCGCCTCCCGACGAGACGATCGAGGTTTCCCGAGGTCGCGGGGTCGCCGCCGGATTTCTGCGCCGAGCCCCCGACGGTCGCGTTCACGGTCAACCTGTCCCACACCCACCCGTGGGGCAGGAAGCGCAGCAGGCAGGCCCCGAGCACGATGGCGATCCCGAGGCCCGCGCCCAAGTTGATCATCGGCTGCACGAACGCGTCGGCCGACCAGGCCACCTGGATGGGCTCGCCCGGCCAGATGTCCGCCATCGCCCAGAAGAGCGAGCCCATCATGAGCACGAAGCCGATGACCCCCAGGAAGCCGGCGCTGTGGAAGAAGAGCAGCTCGGCCACGAGGAGGACGAGGCCGACCGAGAACACGATCACCGGCTCGTGCCCGGAGAGGCCCGAGACGTAGCTGCTCAGGAAGACGACCGTCAGGAGCGCCACCCCGACGGCGATGAATCCGCCGAAGCCCTGCGACTTGAACCCGATGAAGAGCGCCGTGATCCCGAGCCCGAGGAGCGCAGGCGACAGGTGGTTCAGCAGCACGGCCAGGTCCTCGGACCATGTCGCCTGGAGCCGCGTCGACGTGAAGCCCCCGGCGCCGAAGCATTTCGAGAGGAGGTCATCCAGGTCCTTCGCCTCCCCGGAGCCGAGGAGCGGCCGTGGCGGCGTCCCGACGGGGTACATCGCCTCGGTCGCGGTGAGGGACAGGAGCGCGCCCTTGGCCTTGATCGGCTTGCCGTCGATCTTGACCTCCTCGCCGTTGATCACGAGGTCCATGTCGGCGTCGATCATCGCCGAGATGACCTCCCCCCTGTAGCCCTTGCCGTTGGAGTCCGCCCGCATCCGCACCTTGAGGTAGCTCACGAGCTTCGCCTTCATCGTGGCGTCGACGTCCTGGCCGGTGGCCTGCACGGGGGCCGCGGCCCCGATGATGCCCTCGGTGGGCGTCGTCACGAACCAGATCTCGTCGCAGACGGCGGAGATGAACGCCCCCGCGGACATCGCCTCGTTGTCGACGAAGGCGATCGTCCTGCCGGGGAACTTCTTGAGGTCGTCCATCATCCGCATGGTGACATCGAGCGCGCCACCCGGCGTGCTGATGTCCAGGACGACCGCGTCGGCGTGCTCGGCCACGGCCTCCTTGAGGCCGCGCCTGAGGAGATAGAGCGTGGGCTCGGCGATCTCGTCGCGGATCGGGATGACGAAGACGTGCCTCATCGCGACCGGCGACGGCGCGCTCGCGCGGGGCGCCGCGACGGCGTTAGGGGGGGCGGGCTGGTCCGCGGCCGCATGGAGGGGCGCGGCGGGGCCCCACGCGAGCGCCGCTGCGGCGATCAAGCACAAGACCAGGAGACCAGGAAACACCCGCTGCATAGTCATACCCATCCGACAGACTATTGGGCGCGGGGCGCAGGTGCAAGAGTGCCGGAGCCATCGCCTTGGCGGCGACGCGGCGGAGGACGGGGGGCCATTGGGCGCTACGCGATCTGCGCCACCCAACGAGGGCGAGGCCGCCCGGCCGAAAAGCAGGCTTCGGCGGCGCAGCCCGTCCCGGGACGGGTGTGGCGCCCCGTGCCGCCCCGCGGACGACCCCTCCAAAGATGTTGCGGATCAGGCCGGGGCCGAGCCATGGGGCCGTCGTTCCCCGGCGGCCCTCATCGGCCCCGCGTCCAGCCCGTGGCCCGTCGCCTGCCGGCGCCCGGCGGTTCCCAGGCGCCGGCGACGCGTATGCCCTTCTGTTTTTGCAATTTGCACAATCGCCCGTATTTTGCGTGCCTTCAAATCCCCGCCCTCATGAAAGACCTGCCATTCCCAGCCAGCATGCTCAAAGGGCACCGGGTGCTGGCGTCGCTGCTTCTTTGCGTTGCCACGGCCGCCTCGATGCGTTCGGCGCCCGCGCCGTCGAAGATGCTCGGCAAGGTCTTCCCGGCTATCGTGCGGATCGAGGCCATTCGCCTCCTTCCCTTCGACGGGCACCTGACCAAGGCCTGGAGCGCGGGAAGCGGCGTGATCGTCACGGCCAGCGGCTGCGTGCTGACCAACTGCCACGTGACCGAGGATGTCGATACCTTCCGCTGCTACCTCTACGACGGGCAGCACGTCGACGCGCGGCGGGTGGGCCAGGACCCGCTGACCGACATCGCCGTGCTCCAGATGGACCTCTCGCAGCTGAAGAAGGGCACGGCGGCGCTCACAGTCGCGGTCTTCGGCGACTCGGATAGGATCTCGCCCGGCGACAAGGTCTTCGCGCTCGGCAGCCCGGGCTTCCTGGAGCAGTCCGTGACGCAGGGCATCGTGTCGAACCCGTCGCTGGTGCTTCCCGAGCGCACGGTCGGAAGGATGTACCTGCGCGGCGAGAACGTGGGCATGCTCGTTCGGTGGATCCTCCACGACGCGAGCATCTTCGGCGGGAACAGCGGCGGCCCGCTGGTAAACGACCGCGGGGAGGTGATCGGCGTGAACGAGATCGGGGTCTTCAACCTCGGCGGTGCGATCCCCGGCAACCTCGCGCATGACGTCGCGATGAAGCTGATCGCGGGCGGGCACGTGATCCGGGGCTGGTCCGGGATGACCGTGCAGCCGCGCCTCGAGTCCGAGGCCTCCGACACGGGCGTCGTCGTCTCGGACGTCGCCCGCGACTCGCCGGCGGCCAAGGCGGGGATGGAGCCGGGGGACGTCGTGCTCGCGTGCAATGGCGTCCAGATCGAGGGCGCGCAGGAGAAGGCGACGACCCATTACTACCGCCTGGAGACGGCCTGCCAGCCCGGGAGCATGTTCAAGGTCGACTATGTGCGCGGCGGCCAGCGCCAGACGGCCCAGTTCGCGCTCGCCGTCCGCGAGCCGGCGCAGTCCGACGACGTGGAGCTCCCTGAATGGGGTGCCGTGGCCCGCGACCTGACGCCCTCCGTCGTCCGCGAGGAGCTCCTTCCCGACGCCACGGGGGTGATCCTCATGAACATCCGTCCGGGCGGCCCCAGCGGCCAGGCGGAGCCCGAGCTGCGGCGGGGCGACGTGGTGATCGCCGTTTGGGGGAAGCCCGTCACGAATGTGGCGGGCCTTCGCCGGCTCACCGGAGGGTTTTTCCCGGACTCGGAGACCGCCCTCACCCACCAGACCCTCGTCAGCTTCCGCCGGAGCGGCTCCGTCATGGAATCCGCGATCGACCTGCGCAACACCAACCCCCACCGGATCGCGCCGAGCGTGCTCAAGGCGTGGCTGGGCGTGGATTCGCAGCCCCTGACCCCCAAGCTGAACAAGCGCCTGGGAATCAATTCCGGCGACGGCGGCGCCCGGATCACCCGGATCTACGCGGGGACCGACGCGGACAAGGCGGGCCTGCGCGTCGGCGACGTGCTCCTCGACCTCGACGGGATCCCCATCGCCGAGCGGCGGGCAGAGGACCGCGAGATCCTCGACCAGCTGATCCGCCAGTACAAGGTCGGCAGCACGGCGATGGTGCGCCTCTGGCGGGACGGCAACGCCCTCGAGGTGCCCGTCGTCCTGGACGTGCAGCCCAAGCCGACGGCGGAGATGCCGCTCTGGGAGGATGAGAAGCTCGAGTTTGAGGTGCGCGACCTCTCGTTCGACGACCGCACGCGGCTCCAGCTGGATCCCTCGGCACGCGGGGTGCTCGTGTCCACCACGACTCGGGCCGGCTGGGCCGAGCTCGCGGGCCTCCACGGGGACGACCTCATCCTCTCCGCGGCGGACATCCCCGTCAACTCGGTGGAGGACCTGCGCCAGGCCCGCGCCGCCGCGGTGAAGGCGGGCAAGCGCTGGTGGGTCCTGAAGGTCGAGCGCCGCGGCGAGACTCTGTTCGTCGAAATCAACCTCAGCCACCTCAAGTCATGAAGCCCCGCATCAGCCACGCATCGATTCTTGCCGTCCTTCTTCTCGCAGCGTCGGCGCCCTTGTCCCTTGCCGTCACGCAGGAGGAGGCCGTGACCGGCCGGGCGCTCGCCAAGAAGTACGCGGACGCGATCGTCTCCGTGGAGGTCGTGGCGACCATCAAGGTGACGGTCGGGGAGCACGCCCAGCCCCCTAGGGAGAGCAAGCTCGAGGAGAACGGCACCGTGATCTCGCCGACGGGACTGACCGTGACCGTCCTGAGCACGATCGACCCCCGGGGGGCCATGGAGTCCATGATCAGCAGCCGGGGCCTCGCAGGTCAGAACATCGAGATTGGCGAGACGGAGTTCAAGGACGTGAAGCTCCGACTCGCCGACAACACCGAGGTACCGGCCGTCATCGTCCTGAAGGATCCCGACCTGAACCTCGTCTTCGTCGCGCCGGTGGGCGACTCAGCGGCTGCGAAGAGGACCTTTCCCTTCATCTCCCTCGACAAGTCCACGACCGGCGAGGTGCTGGGGAACTACTACTTTGTCACGCGGGCGTCGAAGAGCCTGCAGCGGGTTCCGATCATCCGGACCGCGACGATAGTCGGCATCGTGGACAAGCCCCGCCGCCTCTACCTCATGAGCGACCAGGCGCCGGGCGTGCCGGTCTTCGATCCCGCTGGCCTGGTTCTGGGCATATCGATCCAATACCTCGAGAACCGCAGGCCCGGCAGCCACGTGGTCCTGACCGCGGCCGACATCGCCGAGCTCGCCACCCAGGCCGCAGCGGTCAAGCCGGACGACAAGGAGGAGAAGGAGACGGCGGCGGCCGAGGGCGAGGTCTCTCCTACTCCGACCGCGCAGCCCGCGGCTAAGCCTTAGGCGCGCCGTCGCCGCCTGGGCTTGGCTCGCTGCCATCCCGGCGAGCCCGCCCCCTTGCTCCGGCATGGGGTCTTCACCCCATCGCAGGCCGCAGGGGTTGACACACCCCGTGCGCGGGTCTCGGGTGCGCCCATGTCGCACGAACGCGATACCGGGTGCACCCCCGACACTCTGGGCCTGCGCGAGCGCGCCATACTGGAGCTTTGCGCCGACCGCGTGAGCGAGCGCGAAATCGCCGTCCGGCTCGGGCTGCGGCAAAGGGAGGTCTCCGCCATTCGGGCCCAGGCGGCCCGGAAAATTTCGGTGAGGATCTCCTCGGCGCACCCGTTCCACATCAGCGAGGTCGTGCTCGCCCGGCCGCTCGACGCCGCTGAGCTCTGACGGGGCGCGACGGCCCGGGTCTCCTCCCAATGGGAAAGCGTCGCGATGCCGGGGACGCGGACGAGTTCACCGGAACCGCCACCTCGGGCCACGTACCCCTTCCTAGTGCCTATAGACCGTTGCAATGATCGCAACCGAGGCATTGTTGAGTCCCCAGATGGCGCTGCTCCAGAGGAGAACCGGGCTCTTGTCTCGGGCGCCCTGGTAGACCCAGAGGCTGGCCATGACGGCCATCCACGCCCAGGAAAGAATGGAGACGTCGGAGGAGGAGCCGCGTTGAAGGATGCGCAGGATCTGCGGCACGCCCGCGAAGAACCCATCCAGGATGAGGAGCCCTTGGATGATGAGCTGAATTCTATTTTTCATGTTGGCGAGGTCTTGGGGTGCGCGTCCCGAAAGCGCGATGATCCGGCTTCCGGTTCGAGCCTAACCTTCGTACGGACACCCAAATCCTCAAGAGGCCGCACTGAATTTCACAGCAGCTCCACCCCTTGCCTCCCGACCTGTCGGGTTGCGCTCGCTCGCCGCGTGTCCCATCGTCGCCTCCCCATGCGCCTCCGCCTGACGCTGATCCTGGCCGCCGCCCTCTGGGCCTCCCCTCGTGGCGTCGCGGCCGCACCTCCCTCTCCTGGCAACCAGGTGTTCTACGACGACTTCTCGTATGCGAACACGGACGAGCTGGAGGCCCACGGATGGACCGTGCGGACGAAGCCCGGCTGGCCGGGCATCGAGAACGCCTCGTGGAGAAAGGATGGGGTCTCCTTCCCGGCCGATCCGGCCAGGCCGGGAAAGCAGTTCCTCCGGATGACCTCGTCCACGGACGGGACGGGCGCGCACACGAGCCAGACGCAGATCTGCCAGCAGCGCAAATTCAAGGAGGGCACGTACGCCGCGCGCGTGCGTTTCTCGAATGGCCCGAGCTCGGGGCCGGCCGGCGACGGCGTGGTCGAGAGCTTCTACACGCTCGCCCCGCTGGTCGCTCCGATGGACCCCAACTACAGCGAGTGCGACTTTGAATACCTGCCTGCAGGGGGATGGGGCGAGAAGGGGCCGACCCTCTTTGTCACGAGCTGGAGGACCTACAGTCCCGAACCCCATTGGACGAAGGACAACACCTACAACACCACCCCGGGCGAGGAGGGCGGCTGGCGCGTCCTCGTGCTCCAGGTCGCCGGCGGCCGCGTGCGGTACTTTCTGGACGGGCGGCTCATCGCCGACCACGGCGGCAAGTATTATCCGCGGGACGTCATGTCCCTCAATTTCAACCTGTGGTTCATCCGTGAGGCCGTGGGATCCTCGGGGCTCGCGCGCACCTACGAGGAGGACATCGACTGGGTCTATTTTGAGAAGGAGGCGGTGCTGAGCCCGGCCGATGTCGAGATGCGGGTGCAGGCCCTGCGCAGAGCCGGGAATCCCAGGCAGGACACGGTTGAGGCGACGGGGCTGCCCTGCCCCTGCAACTCCTGAGGCACCCGGGATCCGCGCGGTCGGGCAAGGCGGCGCCACCGAGGCGACGACGTCCGCGCCCGGGCAGACCCGCGGGCGGCGGCTCAGCGCAAATGGGCGTTGAACCAGTCCACGGACCGGTCGAGCAGGTCCTGCGCGTCCGCCGGCTTCCTGAAATGGTGGCCCTCGTCCGCGTAGACGACGAGCCGCGTCTCGACCCCCAGGGTCCTCAGCGCGTGCCAGAACTCGAAGGACTGCGGCGCCGGGCATTCCTTGTCGCTGTCGCCGACCAGCACCAGGGTGGGCGTGCGGACATTCTTGATGAAGGTGATGGGCGAGCACCGCGCATAGGCGGCCGGGTCGTCATAGACGGACGCCCCGAAATACGGGATCATCCACTCGTCGATCTGGTTCTCCCCGTAGTAGCTCTGGAGGTTGGCGACGCCGGCGCCGGAAACGGCGGCGCGGAAGCGCTGGGTCTGGGTGACCGCCCACATGGTCATGTAGCCGCCGTAGCTCCACCCGGCGACCCCGAGGCGGTGCTCGTCGACCGGCGCGGTCTTCAGAACCCTGTCGAGGCCCGCCATGATGTCCCTGAAGTCGCCCCCGCCGAAGTCTCGGACGTTGGCGGCGGTGAACGCCTCCCCCTGGCCGTAGCTGCCGCGCGGGTTGGGCACGAACACGAAATAACCCTCGGCGGACAGCACGGCGACGATGCTGTTTGAGGAGGGCCAGCTCTGGGTCGCCTGCGCAGCCGGCCCCCCGTGGATGCTCACGACGAGCGGATAGCGCCTGCCGGGATCGAAGTTTCTCGGGTAGAGGAGCCATCCCTGGACGTTGAAGCCGTCGCTGCCCCAGTCGACCCTCTCGGCGCGCCCCCAGCCCGGGCTCAGGCCCTCGTTCACCCGGGTGAACGGCTGCCATTTCCCGACCGCCCCCACGCAGACCTCGGGCGGACGGGCGTAGGACGAGAGCACCACGGCGCTCGTCTCCCCGTCGTCGGCGACCGAGACGCCGAGCATCTCGGTGCCCAGGCCGCAGTCGAGCCGGTCGTCCCCCCTCCACAGGGCCGTCACCCTCCCGTCGCCCGGATCGATCTCGCCGACTCCGGCGCCACCGTCGATGGATTCGCTGAAGAGGAGCCGCCCGGACCGGGGTTGCCAGCGGAGCCACGCCGGCGAACTCCTCCGGCCCGGCGTGAGGTTCCGCGCGGCGCCGCCCGCCGCGGGCACGAGCCAGATCTCGCCGCCCGTCGAGCCCGCGTCGCTCATCAGGCCCTGGATCAGGGCGATCGTGCTCCCGTCAGGGGACCAGCGCGGCACGGCGATCTGGGTGTCGGGCTTGAAGAGCTCGCGCACGGAGCCGCTGGCGGTGTCGATCACCTGGAGGCGGGCGATCCACCAGTTGTTGTCGCCGTTCCCCTTCGCGGTGATCGCCGCGACCCGGCGGCTGTCGGGCGCCCAGTCATACTCGTACACGTAGGTGTCGGGCGGCGAGACGATCCGGGTGGCGCCCGTCGCCGCGTCAACGAGCACGAGGCGGGCCTCCGCCGCGTGCTCCTCGACCTCGCCCGTCTTGCGCGCCGCGGCCTCGACGGCACCCGCGGCCGCCCTCGACTCGGCGATGTCGAGGACCGCGATCGTCCCGCCATCGGGCGACCACTTCGGCTGCGAGACATAGCCCTCGAGGCCCGTGAGCCTGCGGGGCGCGCCTCCCGCGGCCGCGACGACGTAGAGCTGGAGCTGCCCCTTCTCCGCGGCGTCGGAGAGGAAGGCCACCCGCCCGCTGTCCGGGGACCACGCAAGCCCGTGCTCATTCGCCAGTGCGCCGCCCAAGCCCGCCGTTATCCGCCTCGGCTGCCCGCCGGCCACGTCCCGGAGGTAGATTGCCGCGTTCTCCGAGGGGGTGCGGTCTGCATTCGGGCGATCCTCCACCCAGGCCACGCGCCCGCCGTCGGGCGCAATCGCGACCCCTTTGAACCAGTGCGTCTCGAAGAGAAGATCGACGGCCTTCTGCGGCGAGGCCGCGCCGTGCAGCGGCGCGAGCGCAATGAGGGAGGCTATGGCGAAGGCGGTCTTCATCGGCTCGCAGCGTCTGTCCAATAACGGCGGGGGATCCCGGTTCGAGTCAACCCCTCGCTTCAGCTTCCGGGCTCGAGTCGATTCCGCGGGCCGCGCAGGCGGCGGCTCGCCCCCGGGGCC
>CAYNLL010000007.1:0-22020 GCA_964398015.1 uncultured Opitutaceae bacterium
TGCACGCCGTGCGCGCCGCCTGCCACAAGCGCCCCGTCGACGTCGAGCAGATCACCATGCTGGTGGAGGACGTGATCGACGCGATAGAGGCCCGCTTCGAGAACGAGATCCCGTCCCAGGCGATCGGCGAGGGCGTGATGCAGCGGCTGCGCACCGTCGACCAGGTCGCCTACGTCCGCTACGCCAGCGTGTACAAGGAATTTCGCGACGTCTCCGAGTTCATGAGCGAGATCAGCGCGCTGGGTAAGACCAAGAAATGACGATGGACCGCGACGAGCTGCGTCGCCTGCACTTCATCAACGCCCTCTTCGGCCACGTGACCGGCCAGGACCTGTACCTGGCCCACCAGATCAAGGCGGCCATCGCCTTCAGCCTGGGCGAGCTTGAGGACCAGACGGCGGCCAGGCCGCAGGCCGCGCCGACCACGGCGGCCTTCAACGCGGCGGCAGCCCGCCTCCTGGACCGCCTTTACTCGGGCCTCCCCCGCCATGGGTTCTTCCACTGGGACGCCGCGCGCACGCTCCAGTCGGGGACCCCCCTGTTCGCCCGCGCGGAGGTGATGGCGGGGCTCAAGCAGCTCGCCCCGTTCAGGGAGTCGACGCTTCTCGTCACGAACCTGAGGCCGGCCGTGCTCCCGCCCCAGCAGAGGGAGACGCCGCGCAGGCGCCGCGAGTACGACGACCTCCTCGCGTTCCTGCGCCAGCTGACGGCGTCGCGCTCGACCTCCGGGTCCGACCTGACCCTCTTGTTCTTGTGAGGCCCGGGGAAAAGGGCTAGGTCTGCGCCGGGCCGCGGCCCCACTCCATGAGCAAGACCCTCTTCGAACGCATCGTCGACCGCGAGATTCCGGCGAGGATAGAGCACGAGGACGACCTCTGCATCGTGATCCACGACATCCAGCCCCAGGCGCCCGTCCACCTGCTGATCGTGCCCAAGCGCCTGATCAGGCGCCTGGAGGAGGCGAAGGCCCCGGACGAGGCCCTCCTCGGCCACCTCCTCGTCGTCGCCGGCGAGATGGCGAGGAAGCTCAAGCTTGAGCACGGGTTCCGGATCGTGGTGAACAATGGCCCGGACGCCTGCGAGAGCGTACCCCACCTCCACGTCCACCTGCTCGCGCGGCGCCAGATGGGCTGGCCGCCGGGATAGCTCACGCGGGCCCCGGCGGTGCGGGCCTCCGCCCTGCGAGGTACTGGATTTCCTGCAGGATGTCCCCGACGTCGGTCAGGAGCGTGGCCCCGTCCCGGATCAGCTGGTTGCAGCCCGAGCTCGTCGACTGGTCGATCCTCCCGGGCACGGCAAAGAGCAGCCTGCCGTGCTCGCCCGCGAAACGTGCCGTCGTCATCGCCCCGCCGTGCCGGTCGCTCTCCACGACGACGACCGCCTCGCAGATCCCCGAAATGATGCGGCTCCTCATGGGAAACGAGTCCTCGTCGGCCGCGCGGCCGAACGGGAACTCGGAGAGGACGGCGCCCTCCTCGGCGATCCGCCGGTAGAGGGCGAGGTTCTCCGGCGGGTAGACGATGTCGATCCCCGTCCCGAGCACGGCGGCCGTCCGCCCGCCCGCCGAGAGCGCGCCCTCGTGGGCCGCCGTGTCGACCCCGCGGGCGAGCCCGCTGACGACGCAGAAGCCGCGCGCCGCGAGCTCCGCGCCGAGCTTCCGCGCGACCGACTGGCCATAGAGCGTCGCGCGGCGGCTCCCCACGACGGCGACGCAGGTGTGCCCAAAGCCGTAGGGTCCCTTTCGATACAGCCCGATCGGCGGGTCGTGGATCTCTCCGAGGAGCGGCGGGTACCCGGGGTCGCCGCGCCCGATGAAGACGACGCCGCTCTTCCCCATCCTCGCCTCCTCCTTCAGGGGGTCGAAGCGTGTGCGCCAGTCGCGGACCGCGGCGGCCGCCGGCCCCGGCCCGAGCACGGCCTCGAGCCTGCCGCGGTCGGCCGAAAGCGCGGCCCGCGCCTCGCCGCCGAAGGCCCCGAGGAGCCGGTTAAGGGCGATCGGCCCCAGGCCGGGGAGCGCGTTAAGCGCCAGGAGGGCCTGCGCCGCGGTCAGCTCGCCGGGCATGCGGCGTCCTCCCTCAGGGCGGGGGCGAGGAAGTCGAGCAGCTCAAGGGTGCGCACCGCCGCCTGTCCTCGCGCCCGGGCCAGCTGGTCCGCGGCCATGCCGTGCCACACCACCGCGCGGCACGCAGCGACCAGCGGATGGGCGGGCGCCTGGGCGAGGAGTCCGCCAGCGAGGCCGGCGAGGATGTCCCCGCTCCCCCCGCGCGAGAGCACCGGGCCGCCGCAGAACCCGTGGTACACGGCCCCGCCGCCCGAGACCCGGGTCACGGGCCCCTTCTGGATCACGACGCCGCGCACCTCGCCGGCCAGCGCGCGCAGGCCGGCGGCGCCGCCGATGCGCGCAAACTCGCCGGCATGGGGCGTGAGGATCCGCGGCGCCCCTCCGGCCCGCACGACGCCCGGCTGCAGCGCATCGGCGTCGATCACGAGCGGCAGCGGTGAGGTGGCCACGAGCTCAAGCGCCAGCGATAGCGTCTCGGGATTCCGCCCGAGGCCGGGGCCCACCTCAAGGGCGTCCGCGCGCTCCAGCCCCTCGACGATCCGGCCCAGGCTGGCGAGGGCAAGGCCGCCCGCGGGCGTCTCCGGAAGTCCCACCCACATCGCCTCCGGAGCCCGTGCCGCGAACACCGCCGACAGGCTCTTCGGGGCGAACACCGTCACGAGGCCCACCCCGCTGCGGAGGGCGGCGAGCGCCGTCATCAGGACCGCTCCGGGGAGGTCCGCGGAGCCGCCGACGATGGCCAGGTGGCCCTGGCTGCGCTTGTCCGCGGCCGCCGGCCTCAGGCCGGCAAGGGGATCGAGGACGGAGCGCAGGAGGACCCTGTCGCCGCCCGCCCACTCGTCCCGCTCCGCCGCGCCCTCGGGGAAGAAGCCCAGGTCGATGAAGCGCGGCCGCCCGGCGTTCGCGCAGTCCAGGATCGGGCTCTTCGCGGAGCCGGTCGCGTAGGTGAAGTCGGCGCGGAATGCGCCCGGCTCGCTCCAGCCGCTGGGCAGGTCGACCGAGGCGCGGAAGCGGATCCTGGGGCGGCGCGAGGCCTCGATCGCGTCGTAGGCGGACTCCGGGAGCGGCGGCCGGAACTGGAAGCCGAAGATGCCGTCGATGCACAGGTCGTACGCGGCGGAAAGCTCCCCGGCGCCCGTCGAGCGCACCCTGCCGCGGGCGGATTCGGAGAGCCCGCGCCATGCCCGCGCGGCGAGCGGCTTGAGTTTTCGGGGGCCGAAGGCGAACAGGATGTCTGCGGACGCCCTGGGGAATCCCTCGAGGATCCCACGGGCGGCCAGCAGGGCGTCCCCCGCGTTGTTGCCCTTTCCCGCGAGGACAAGGATGCGGCCCGCGGCGGGCATCCCGCCGACCTCGCCCATGTCCCGCAGGAGGGCTTCAGCGACCCGGCGCCCCGCCGCCTGCATCGCCTGCCACTCCCTGCGCTCCTCGCCGCCGAGAAGGGCCGCCTCGAGCGCGCCGGCGTCGGCGTTGCTGAGGACGGGGACGCTCTCAATCGATGTCGTGTGCAGGGTCATGGGGCGCACGTCATCGCTTCGGGTCCTCCGTGACCTGCGGCTCCACGATCGGGTGGTCCGGGGCATTGCGCTCCTCGTTCGGGGCCCCAAACGCCTTGCGCGCGCTCTCCGAGATCGCCTTGAAGTTCTCCCTCTGGACATCGTTGAGCCATTCCTGGCGCTGGGCGGCCGTCTCCGTGAACTGGAGCGGGGACTCCTCGACCACCCCGTGTGTCAGCACCGGCCGGCTCAGGCCGGAGATCGAGCGGAAATAGTAGTTTCCACCCACCCTGAGCACCTCGTAGCAGTCGGAGAAGGCCTTCGTGTCGGTGTCCCACAGCGCCACCTCGGTGGTGTCGTTGCTCCATACCGCGTACTTGTCCCACGCGGCGAAAACGGCCTCTATCGTCGATATGGGCGGAGGCGGCGCGGGCTTCGCCTGCGGGGAGGCCTCGGGCGCCGGGCGCGGGGGCGCCTCGACCCCGGAGCGCTTCGGCAGGGCGAGCACGAAGAGGGCCCCGAGGACAAACCCGAGGGTCAGCCAGGACGGGACCTGGGACGGCTTTGCCTGGGAAGGGGGCTCGTCGTCGTCCATCTTGGGTCCACGCAGGGGTTCAGGCGCGGACGAGGGCGGCCACGGCCATCGCGACCGTGTCGGTGTGGCTGAGCGTCAGGAGCACCTGGGTGGCGCCCACGCTCCTCAGCAGGGCCTCGCCCTTCGGGTCGAGGCGCACGAGGGGCTCGTTCCTGGAGCCGTGGTACACGGAAACGGACCTCCAGCCGAGTTCCGAGCCGATGCCCGTGGTGAAGGCCTTCGAGACGGCCTCCTTGGCCGCGAACCTGGCCGCGAGGTGCTTGTGCGGGTGGGCCATGCGGAAGCAGTACGCGCGCTCCTCGTCCGTGAACACGCGCTCGAGGAACCGCTCCCCCTGGCGCTCCAGGACGCCGCGGATCCTCGCCACCTCGATCACGTCGGCGCCCAGGCCGACAAGGACGCCTCCCGGGGGGAGCTGCGGGTTCACGGGTTCATCCTCGCTTTCATCTCGCGGACCGCCTCGTCGATGCCGGTGAAGAGCGCGCGGCTGAGGATGCTGTGCCCGATGTTGAGCTCGTGGAGCCAGGGCAGCGTCCTCACCTCCGCTATGTTCGCGTAGTTGATCCCGTGGCCGGCGTTCACCTTGAGCCCCAGGCTGTGCGCCCGCTCGGCGCCGCGCGCGAGCCTATCGAATTCCCGGTGCCTGAGGGGGGTGTGGCAGGCGTTCGAGTACGCTCCCGTGTGCAGCTCGACCACCTGGGCGCCGAGCTCCGCCGAAAGCTCGATCTGCTCCTCATCCGGGTCGATGAAGAGGCTGACCTCGATCCCCGCCGCCTTTGAGGCGGCGACACAGTCCCTCACCCTCTCCCGGCCGGACACCACGTCGAGCCCGCCCTCGGTGGTGACCTCCATGCGGTTCTCGGGGACCACGCAGACCGCGCTGGGCCTGAGCTTGACCGCAAAGCCCGTCATCGCCTCCGTGCACGCCATCTCGAGGTTCAGGCGCGTTGACGCCGACTCGCGCAGCCGCCACACGTCCCGCTCCTGGATGTGCCTGCGGTCCTCCCTCAGGTGCACCGTGATGCCGTCCGCCCCGGCCTTTTCCGCCCTCAGGGCGAGGGCCACCGGGTCCGGCTCGACGTTTCCGCCCACGGCGCCGCCCGCGTCCCGGTAGCGGGCCTGGCGCAGGGTCGCGCAGTGGTCGATGTTCACCCCGAGGAGAATCATCCGCACATCGAAGCAAAGATCGGCCCCTCGGCCAACCTTCAAAAGAGCCCCTTGGCTCAGTGCCTCTCCGCCATCGGGACGTAATCCCTCTTCACGGGGCCGATGTAGATCTGCCGCGGCCGGTAGATGCGGCCCTTGGGGTTCAGCGCCACCTCGTGCCAGTTGGCGATCCAGCCCGGCGACCGGCCGATCGCGAAGATGACCGTGAACATGCTGGTCGGGATCCCGAGAGCGCGCATGATCAGGCCGCTGTAGAAGTCGACGTTCGGGTAGAGCTTCCTCGAGAGAAAATAGTCGTCCCTGAGCGCGGCCTCCTCGAGGCGCTTGGCGATGTCGAGGAGTGGGTCCTTCACCCCGAGCTTCGCGAGCAGCTCCTCGCAGGCGCGCCCCACGATCCGGGCGCGCGGATCGAAGTTGCGGTAGACGGCGTGGCCGAAGCCCATCAGGCGGCCGGCCTTCGAGCCCTGCTTGGCCGCGGCGATGAACCGGGTGCCGTCGTCCCCCTCGTCGTAGATCGCCTGGAGCATCTGAAGCACCGCGCCGTTGGCCCCTCCGTGGAGCGGGCCGGACAGGGCGCAGATGCCCGCAGACATAGCCGTGAACAGGTTCGAGGCGCTCGAGGCCACCGTCCTCACCGTGGCCGTCGAGCAGTTCTGCTCGTGGTCTGCGTGGAGCAGCAGGAGCATGTTGAGCGCCCGCGCGACCTCGGGAACCGCGACATAGTCCTTGTAGGGCTCCGAGAACATCATGTGCAGGAAGTTCTCGCAGAACGGCAGGTCCTTGGGAAAAACGTAGGGCAGGCCCTTCTGGTAGCGGTAGATCATCGCCGCGATCGTGCGCACCTTCGAGATCGCTATGGCCGCGGCGAGGTCGAAGTTCGTAAGGTCCTTCTCGAAGTTGTTGGTCGCAAGGTCCGGGTAGTGGGCGGCCAGGGACGCCACGATCGAGGAAAGCATCGCCATGGGCGGCGCATCCTTGGGGTACCCCTCGAAGATGCGCTGCATCTGGGTTTCGACCGCCGAGTTCTCCCTGAGCCTCCTGCCGAATTCCTTGCGCTTGGCGGCGTTGGGAAGGTCGCCGTAGATCACCAGGTACGCGGTCTCGACGAGGTCGCTCTTCTCGGCCAGCTGCTCAATCGGTATCCCCCTGTGCCTGAGTACGCCGTTGTCGCCGTCCAGGTATGTGATGGAGCTCTCGCAGGAGCCCGTGTTTCCATAGCCCTGGTCGTAGCATATAAACCCGGTGTCCGATCGCAGCTTGCGCGTGTCAATGGCCTTCTCACCCTCGGTGCCGACCATGACGGAAAGGGGGTATTCTTTGTCGCCCAGACGGACAGATGCGTTTTGGGGCATTCTTCGACCAGCCAAGCTAGAAACGGGCCGCTTGCAAAGAAAAGTTGGCCGCCGGACCCGAAAATCTGCCGCCTAATCAGCGGATTAAAGGCTCTGCTGCAGACGCCGCAAAATTGCGATAGATCTGAAGGCCCTTGCCCTGGCTCTTTTCGGGATGGAACTGGGTGGCGAACACCCGGCCCTGGAAGACCGCCGCGACAAAGGGGGGACCGTAGTCGCACTCCGCCAGGACGAGGCTGCGGTCGGCCGGGACGCAGTGGTAGCTGTGGACGAAGTAGAAGGACTCCCCTTCGTCCGCGATGCCTTCCTGGAGCGCCGTGCCCTTCTGGACGAAGCGCACCGTGTTCCAGCCCATGTGCGGCACCTTCAGGTGCGCCGGCAGCCGGAAGCGCACCACACGGCCGCTGAAGATCCCGAGCCCCTTCACCCCCCCCTCCTCGGACTCGTCAAAGAGCGCCTGCATCCCCAGGCAGACGCCCAGGAACGGCCGGTCGAGCGCGATCCACTCCCTGACCACGGCATCGAGCCCCGAGGCGCGGAGGGAGAGGACGCAGTCGCGCAGGGCGCCGACCCCGGGCAGCACGAGGCCCTCCGCCCCGGACGCATCGACCTCCGAGGGCGTGCGCACGACCACGGGCGACGCGCCCGCCGCCTCCAGCGCCTTCGTCACGCTGCGGAGGTTGCAAATGCCCGTGTCGATGACTGCGATGGGCGCGCTCATCGCCGCCGGCTTAAAGGGTGCCCTTGGTGCTGGGCAGCAGGTGGGCGGCACGCGGCTCAAGCTGCGTCGCCGCGTCGAGCGCCCTTCCCATGCCCTTGAAGACCGCCTCCGCGATGTGGTGCGGCTCCTCGCCGTAGACCAGCTGCACGTGGAGGTTCGCTCCGAGGGCGTTGCTGAACGCCCGGCAGAATTCCTTCACGAGCACCAGGTTGAAGTCCCTGACGAACATCGAAGGCGACTCGACGTTGTACACGAGGTGGGGCCGGCCCCCCACGTCGACGGCGACGCGGGCAAGCGACTCGTCCATCGGCAGGATGAAGAACCCGTACCTGCGGATGCCTACCTTCTCCCCCAGCGCCTTCTTGAAGGCCTGTCCGAGGACGAGCCCGACGTCCTCGACGGTGTGGTGGTAGTCGACGTCGACATCCCCCTTGGCCTTCACCGTGAGGTCGAAGAGGCCGTGCTTCGCAAACAGCGTGAGCATGTGGTCGAAGAACGCGACGCCGGTGGCGATCTTGGACACGCCGGTGCCGTCGATCGCGAGCGTGATCGAAATGTCGGTCTCCGCCGTCTTGCGGGAGACGGTCGCTACGCGTTGGGGGGTGCCTTTAGCCATGCATCGAGGGATTCGTCGAGGACGAGCATCTCGTCATCGGTGCCGACGCTGATCCGCAGGAAGGAGGCGGTCAAGGCGTCGCTCGGGAAGTGGCGCACCAACACCTTGCGTGAAAACAGGAAATCATAGGCTGCGCGGGCCACGGCGGGCCCGGTCCGGCCCAGGCCGTCCCGCGGCTCGGTGCAGATGAAGTTCGCCTCGGACGGGAAGGTGAACCAGCCCTTCCTGTCGCGCCAGCTGTTCGCGTATAAGTCCCTTGTGGCCTTTATCTTGCCAATGACCCCCGCATAGTACGCCGCGAGGGCCGCCGCCTGCGACAGCCGGCTCACGTTGTAGCTGTCGCGCACGCGGTCCAGCACGCCGATCACCCCCGCGTCGGCGAGGGCGTAGCCCACGCGGACCCCGGCCAGGGCATAGGCCTTCGAAAACGTCCTGACGACGACAAGGTTCGCATGAGCCCCGAGGAGGCCGGTCGCGTCCTCGCGGGCGAACGGCGCGTAGGCCTCGTCCACGACGAGGAGGCCGCCGAAGGAATCGAGGACCCTCGCGATTTCCTGGGTCGGGAAGCCCACGCCTGTCGGCGCGTTCGGCGAGGTCAGGAGGAATATCCGCGCCCCGCAGGCCGCGATCCTTTCGACCGGAAGGCGCATGCTGCGCTCGAGCGGGATCGGGACCGCGGCGCCGTCCTGGATGCCCACCAGGACGGGA
This sequence comes from uncultured Opitutaceae bacterium, assembly GCA_964398015.1. Lineage (GTDB taxonomy): Bacteria > Verrucomicrobiota > Verrucomicrobiia > Opitutales > Opitutaceae > Palsa-1447. The sequence goes on from CAYNLL010000007.1 coordinate 8,718, forward strand.
TAAAGGGAATAGCTCGGCAGCGTGAAGCCGGCCCGCGCGTCCCCGCCGCAATAGCAGCGCACGAGAAGGTTGAGCAGGTCGTCCGACCCGTTGCCGATGCACACGTTGGCGGCGTCGACGCCGTGCGCCCGCGCCACCGCTGCGCGCAGCGCCTTGCTCGTGGGATCCGGGTACAGCCTGAGCGCCGCCCCGTCGGCCCCGACCGCGCCCAGGACGGCCTGAGCCACCCCCGGGCTGGGGGGATACGGGCACTCGTTCGTGTTCAGCTTCACCCATCCCTGGGCCGAGGGCTGGAGGCCGGGGGTGTAGGCGTGCAGGCCCGCCACATGGGCGAGCGCGAGGCGCCCGGTTTCGGGCCCGTTCATCGCGGCGCCGTCCGCGAGACCCGCAGGGCGACCGAGCGGCCGTGGGCGTCCAGCTGCTCCATCGAGGCGAACGCGGCCACGATCGGGGCGGCGCGCCGGGCGCTCTCGCCGTCGTAGCAGAGCACGCTGGTGCGCCTCATGAAATCCGCGACGCGCAGCCCGCTTGAGAACCGGCCCGCACCCCCGGTGGGGAGCACGTGGCTCGGGCCCGCAGCGAAGTCCCCGAGCGCCGTCGGCGTCGAGTTCCCTATCATGATCGCCCCGGCGGTCTTCACCGCCATCACGAGCCTCGGCACCGCGGCCGCCTTCACCAGGACCTCGAGGTGCTCGGGCGCGACCGCGTTCGCCACCTCGGCAGCCTCGCCCACGCCCGGGACCAGGACGGCGAGGAACCCGCGGTCGAGGACCCTCTCGATCCTCTCCCTGCGGGACAGCGCCGCAAGCTGCGCCGTCATCTCCGCGGAAATGGCCGCGATCACCGCCTTCGACGTCGCCACGAGGTAGATCCGCTCGCGCCCGGAGCCGTGCTCGGCCTGCGCCAGCAGGTCGGCCGCGGCGTAGTCGGGCCTGGCGGACTCGTCGGCGACCACCATCAGCTCGCTCGGCCCCGGCAGCAGGTCGACGCCCACCGCGCCGAACACTTGGCGCTTCGCCTCGCAGACATAGGCGTTGCCCGGGCCGAAGATCTTGTCGACGGCGGGGATTGTCGCCGTCCCGTAGGCCATGGCGCCGATCGCCTGCACGCCCCCGATCCGGTACACCTCGTCGACACCGGCCAGGTGCAGCGCGGCAAGGAGGTCGGGGGCGACCGCCCCGCCCGGGCCCGAAGGCGTGAAGGCGGCGATCTCCGGGCACCCGGCGATCTTCGCCAGGGTCGCCGTCATGAGCACCGTCGAGACGAGGGGGACCTCGCCCCCGGGGACGTAGATCCCGACGCGCCCTATGGGGTCGAACTTCTCCCCCACCTCGGCGCCCTGGGGATTGCGCCCGGCCCAGTTCGCGGGGACGGCCCTGCGGTTGAAGTCCCTGATCGCCGCGTGCGCCGCGACGAGCGCCTTGCGCCGCGGGCCCGTGAGCCGGCGCGCGGCCGCCGCGATCTCGGGCCCGCGGACGCGGAAGTCGCGCGGCCTGAGGCTCGCGCGGTCGAACTTGAGGGCGTAGCGGGCGACCGCCGCGTCGCCGTGTGCGCGCACGTCCTCCAGGATAGCGGCCACCGAGTCGGCGACCTCGCGCGGCGCGGCGGCGCCCCTGCAGAACGCGGCCAGGTCGGAGTCGAATCGCCTCGACGCGAAGTTGAGCGTCCGCACGGCCTACTTTGCCGCCGCGGCGGCCTGGACGGGCGCCGGCTTCGGGCCGACGGTGCTCGGGACGGCAAAGACCTCGGGCCCCTGCGGCTCGTTGAGGATGATCTTCGTGAACGTGACGGTGGACACCAGGTCCTTGCCCGACGCCGTCTTCGTGGTGCTCACGATCTTCGTCGAGAACTTCAGGCCGTCGACCAGGGTCTCCCCGCTCTCGCGGATCGTCTCAGGCCCCCTGATCGTCACCACGAGGCGCCCCGTGTCCCTGTCGAAGTAGCGCTCGTAGACGATCCCGGGGCCGTGCCTGAAATCCACGCGCTCGCAGGCGATGCCGTCCATGGTCGCGGGGCCCATGTCCTCCGTGGCCCCCTCCCCCGAGAGGCCCCGGAAGAAGTTGAGGTTCTCCCAGGTGTTGGCGCGCAGGGTCTTTGTGTCCCCGGCGGACAGCCATTTCAGCTCGAACTTGGCGGGGTTCGCGTTGTCCTGGAGGAAGTCCCACGCGTCGTAGCCGTCGAGGACCGTGGTGAGGGTCGTCCTCTCGGTGCGCACGACCAGGCGCTGCCTGAGCGGCTTGACGAAGATGAGGTCCAGGGTGCCGTGGACCTGCGCGTCGCCGGAGCGGTCGGGATCGACGCGGTCAAGCGTGCCGAAGTAATGGATCGTCCGGATCGCCTCCAGCGTCGAATCGGGGCCCAGGTACGCCCTCGCCAGGCCGATCACGGCGGGCTCCCCCGAGGCCGGCGCGCAGGCCAGCAGCGCCAGCGCCCAGGAAAGGAGGGGGAAGGATGCCTTCGACATGCCCCTCATGACATCCAATTCCCGCGCAAGGTCGAAGAAATTTCACTCCCACTCGATCGTCGCCGGGGGCTTCGAGCTGACGTCGAACACCACCCTCGACACCCCCCTCACCTCGTTGGTGATCCTGCCCGAGATCTTCTGGACGAGCTCCTGGGGCAGCCTGGTCCAGTCGGCCGTCATGGCGTCGATGCTCTCGACGACCCGAAGGGCGATGACGTAGGCGTAGTTGCGCTCGTCGCCGACGACGCCCACCGACTTGACCGGAAGGAAGACGCAGAACGACTGCCACACCTTCCAGTACCACCCGCTCGCCACCATCTCCTCCTCAAGGATCGCGTCGGCCTGCCGGAGGATCTCGAGGTGGCCCGGCGTGATCGGCCCCACGACGCGGACGCCGAGGCCCGGGCCCGGGAACGGCTGGCGCCAGACGACCTCGCGGGGCAGCCCCAGCGCGCTGCCCACCCTGCGCACCTCGTCCTTGAAGAGCTCCTTGAGCGGCTCGAGGAGCTTGAGCCTCATCCGGGCGGGCAGGCCCCCGACGTTGTGGTGGCTCTTGATGAGCGCCGCCGGGTTGTCGCCGATCGCGACGCTCTCGATGACATCCGGGTAAAGCGTGCCCTGCGCGAGGAAGTCCGCGTGGCCGATCTTCTTGAGAGAACGCTCGAACACCTCGACGAAGGTGTTGCCGATGATCTTGCGCTTCCTCTCCGGCTCATCGACCCCCTTGAGCCTGCGCAGAAAGAGGCCGGACGCGTCGACCACCCTCAGGTCGATCCTGAAGTTCCTCTTGTAGAGCGACTCGACGGTCGCCCGCTCGCCCTTGCGCAGCAGGCCGTTGTCCACGAAGACGCACGTCAGCTGGCGGCCGATCGCCTTGTGGATGAGCGCGGCCGCGACGGAGGAGTCCACGCCGCCGGAGAGGCCCAGGATCACGCGGGACGTGCCCACGGCCTCCCGGATCTCGCCGACCGCGTGCTTGATGAAGTCCTTCGTCGTCCAGTCCTGGTTCGCCCGGCAGATGCCCACCAGGAAGTTGCGGATGACGTCCGTCCCGCGCTCGGTGTGGAAGACCTCGGGGTGGAACTGTATCGCGTAGAAGCGGCGCCTGCGGTCCTCGAGCACGGAATAGGGGGAGTTCTCGGTCTCGCCGATCGCCTTGAACCCCGGGGGCACCCTCGTGAGCTTGTCGCCGTGCGAGTTCCAGACCCGAAGGCGGTTCGGCAGGCCCGCGAACAGCAGGCCCCTGCGGCTCACGTGGAGGGTGCCATGCCCGTATTCCCTGCGGTGCCCCTTGACCACCCTGCCGCCCAGGAGGTGGCCCATGAGGTGGAGGCCGTAGCAGATGCCGAGCACCGGGACCCCCATCGTGAAGATCCCCGGGTCCGGCATGGGCGCCTTCGGGGCGAAGACCGAGTTCGGCCCCCCCGAGAGGATGATGCCGATCACGCCGTCGTCGCGCAGGACCTGCGGCGGCGTCGAGAAGTGATAGATCTTCGAGAAGACCTGGCACTCGCGGATGCGGCGCGCGATCACCTGCGTGTATTGCGAGCCGAAATCGAGGACGGCTATGGTTTGCGGCATGTGCTTTGGGTGAAAAGGGGAAAGAAGAAGCCCGCGCCGGGGACAACCGCAAGTTAGAATCTCAGCCTCGCGTTCTCGTGCCCGCATTTCGGGCACTTGCACAGCTCCGTCCCCTCGGGCGCCGTGTAGAGGCGGTCGCACCGGATGCAGTGGAACGTCGTCCGGCGCCGCTCGCGGTCAAAGCGCATGTGGTCTCGCCTGTCATAGAAGAGCCAGAGCGACAGGAAGACCGCCGCGATGAGCACGCAGTAGATGACGACGGCGGCGGAGAACTCCAGCATTGCGAAGACAGCAAAACAAAAAACGCGTCGAAGGTAAACTTCGACGCGTCTTGATGAGGGATTGTTCCAGGGGACGGATCAGCCCTTTGCGCCCGACTCGGGGGCCGCGGGCGCCTCGGGGGCGGGAGCGGACTCGGTGGCCGGGGCCTTCTTCCTCTTGCCCTTGGACCCGGACCTCTTGCCCTTGGACTTCTTGTACCCGGGATCGTCCGCCTTGACGAATTCGATCAGGGCCATCTCAGCGGCGTCGCCCAGGCGCTGCGGCCCGAGCTTGTAGATGCGGGTGTAGCCGCCGGCGCGGTTCGCGAACTCCTTGACCTTCTCGTTGAAGAGCAGGGTCACGGCGTCCTCGTCGCGGACGACCCGCAGGGCGAGGCGGCGCAGGTGAACGGCGTCCTTCTTCTCCGCCTTGGCCGCGGCGTGCTTCGCCTTGGTGATCACCTTCTCGATGAACGGGCGCAGGGCCCTGGCCTTCGACAGCGTCGTCTGGATCCTGTCGTGCGTGATGAGCGCGGCGGCGAGATTGGACAGCATCGACTCGCGATGCTCGCGTGTGACGCCGAGGGAGGCGTGGTGTTTTTGATGGCGCATGGATCAGGCTTCCTTCTTGGCGTCGAGGAGCCGCTCGTCGAACTTCATGCCGAGCGACAGGCCCAGGGCCTCGAGCTTCTCCTTGATCTCGTTCAGCGACTTCTTGCCGAAGTTGCGGTACTTGAGCATCTCCTGCTCGGTCTTCATGGCGAGCTCGCCGACCGTGGTGATGTTCGCGTTGTTCAGGCAGTTCGCGGCGCGGACGGAGAGCTCGATCTCGTTGACCGACATGTTGAGCAGCTTGCGCAGCTTGTTCTGCTCCTCGCTGACCTCGCTCTGCTGGCTCTCGAATTCGTAGGCTTCCTCGCTGACGCGGTCGAACACGTCGAGGTGGTGCTTGAGGATCGACGCGGCCTGCTTGAGGGCGTCGTCCGGCGTGATGCGTCCGTCGGTCCAGACCTCGACGATCAGCTTGTCGTAGTCGGTGATCTGCCCGACGCGGGTGTTCTCCACCGCGTACTTGACGAGGCGCACCGGCGAGAAGAGCGAATCGATCGGGATCACCCCGATCGGCTGCTCCTCCTTCTTGTTCTGCTCGCCCGGGCAGTACCCGCGGCCCGTCTTGATCTCGATCTCGGCCTCGAACGTGCGCTTGTTGTCGAGCGTGCAGATCAGCTGGTCGGGATTGACGATCTGGATGTTCGCGTCGGCCTGGATGTCGCCCGCCGTGACCGCCCCGGCCTTGGTCACCTTGATCCCGAGCGAGATGGTCTCGCGCTTGTGGGAGACGATGAGGACCTTCTTCAGGTTGAGCACGATCTCGGTCACGTCCTCGACGACGCCGTCGATGCTCTGGAACTCGTGGTTCACCCCGTCGATCTTGATCGAGGAGATCGCGGCCCCCTCGATCGAGCTCAGGAGCACGCGCCGGAGCGAGTTGCCGACGGTGTGGCCATAGCCCGCTTCAAAGGGCTCGGCGATGAATTTGGCGTAGGTCGGCGTGGCGCCGTCCTCAACCTTGGTGAGTTTGGAGGGGAGTTCGAATTTTCCGAGGCGTTTTGGCATGGCGTGAACTCTTATTTGAGTTATGAGCGGGTTGAGAAATCTGGCTTAGAATCGCGAGTAGAACTCGACGATCAGCTGTTCGTTGACGTTCTGGTCCATCTCCTCCCGGGTGGGGAGGCGGACGACACCGGCCTTGAACTGCTCGGCGTTGAGGGAGAGCCATCCCGGGACGGTCCGGATGCGGTTCTCCTCGAGGTTGCGGGTCGCCATCTGGCGGGACGCCGGCGCGTTGCGCACGTCGATCTCGTCGCCGGGCTGCACGTTGTAGCTGGCGATGTCGACCTTGTGCCCGTTGACGCGGATGTGCCCGTGGTTGACGAACTGGCGGGCCGCCGCGCGGCTCTTGGCCAGGCCGAGCAGGTAGATCACGCTGTCGAGGCGCGTCTCCAGGAGCTGCAGGAAGCGCTCGCCGGTGACGCCGCGCTCGCGCTTGGCGATCTCGAACATGCGCCGGAACTGCCTCTCGAGGAGGCCGTACATGTAGCGCAGCTTCTGCTTCTCATTGAGGCCGACGGAGTACTCCGACGACTTGCGCCGGGACTTCGGGCCGTGCTGCCCCGGGGGGTAGTTGCGGCGCTCGAGCGCCTTGCCTGATCCGATCAGGAGTTGGCCGAAGCGCCGGCTGATGCGGGTGGAGGGACCGATGTAACGAGCCATTGTCTTAAGGTGAAGAGGGTTTGGGCCGGGAGTGTCTTAGACGCGGCGGCGCTTGCGCGGCCGGCAGCCGTTGTGAGGGATGGGGGTGACGTCCACGATCGACGTGATCTCAAGGCCGATGGCCTGGAGGGCGCGGATGGCGCTGTCGCGGCCGAGGCCGGGACCGGAGACGCGGATGACCACGTCCTTGAGGCCGTGGGACATCGCATTACGCGCGGCGTCCTGGGCCACGATCTGGGCGGCGTAGGCCGTGGACTTGCGCGAGCCGCGGAAGTTGCACTTGCCGGCGCTCGACCAGGCGATCACCTGCCCCTTGGGGTCGGTGATCGACACGATCGTGTTGTTGAACGACGCCAGGACATTGGCAAACCCCGAGGTGACGTTCTTGGAACCCTTGGCCTTGCGGACCTTGACGGCGCCGAGCTCCTCCTTGAGGAGGTCCTCGGCGGTGGGCTGCTTGGCGACGCCGCCGACCATCTCGGTCGGCTTGGCATCGGCTGCGGGGGCCGCGGGGGCCGGGGCAGCCTGGGCTGCGGCCGGGGCCGCGCCCTCGGGCGTCTCGCCCGGCTTTGCGGCCTTGGGGCCCTTCGGGGCCTTCTCCTTCTTGGGTGCTGATTTTTCTTCGGCCATGGCGTAAGGGGGTTATTCTTTGGCTTTGGTGACACCGATCGTCTTGCGCGGGCCCTTGCGGGTACGTGCATTGGTGCTGGTGCGCTGACCGCGGACGGGCAGGCTGCGGCGGTGGCGGATGCCCCGGTAGCAGTTGATCGCCTGGAGGCGCTTGAGGTTTCCGGCAATGTCGCGGCGCAGGTCGCCCTCGACCACCCACTTGTGCTCGGTGATGACGTGGAGGATCTTGTTGAGCTGCTCCTCCGTCAGGTCCTGGGCCCGCATGTCGGGCTTCAGTCCGGCCTCCTTGACGACCTGGTCGGCGCGCGCGGGGCCGACGCCGTAGATGTAACGGAGGGAGTATGCGACTTTCTTCTTCGCAGGGATTTCTACACCGAGGAGACGAGGCATTGTGTGTGGGTTATGGAGAGTTGCGGTTGATAAATTGGGTCTTGGCGGGAGCGGTCAGGCCATCCTGGCCGGAACGAGGCGGGGGATCGTCAGGATCTCCGGCCCCTTTTCTGTCGTGAGCACCGTATGTTCGACGTGGGCCGAGGCCGACCTGTCGGCCGAGACCACCGTCCAGCCGTCGGGAAGCGTGACCGTCGCATAAGCCCCGAGGTTGACCATCGGCTCTATCGCGAAGGTCATCCCCGGCTTGATCCGGTCCCCGGTCCCCCGCCTTCCGAAGTTCGGGATCTCCGGCGGCTCGTGCATCGCGACTCCGACACCATGGCCGACCATGTCGCGCACGACGCTCAGCCCGTGGCCCTCGACGAAGGTCTGGACCGCATGGGAGATGTCGCCGATTCGGTTGCCGACGACAGCGGAGCGGATGCCGACGGCCAGGGCCTCGCGGGTCACGCGCAGGAGTTTCTCAACCCCGGGAGAGACCGGCAGGACCGGAACCGTGACGGCGTTGTCGCCGATGTAGCCGTTGTACTCGAGAACGATGTCGAGAGATACGATGTCTCCCTCGCGCAGGACGCGCTTGAACGAGGGGATTCCGTGAACCACCTCCTCGTTGACCGAAATGCAGGTGTGCGCCGGGTAGCGGCGCGAACCATGCTGGTAACCGTAGCAGGCGCTCCGCGCCCCGTGGCGCGCGATCTCCGCGCGACCCGCCTCCTCCAAGTCCATTGTAGTGATCCCAGGCCGCACGAGGCTCTTGAGCGAATCAAGCACCGCGGCGGCGATGGCGCACACCTCGCGCATCCGGGCGATCCCCTCCTTGTCTTTGACGGGGATCATCGGGAGTCGCCGGCCGCCTCGAGGAGGAGGCCGAGTGTGCGATAGTGTTCGACGACGGGCCCTGGGGCTCCGCGGCCTGCGACCGCCGCGTCGATTTCCTCGTCGCGGGCGTCCAGCCATTCGTCAAACACCTTAGCTTGGAGCAGCGTAGCCGGGAAGTCCGTGAGGACGAATCCCGCATCAGGTTTGCGCGAGAAGAACCAGCGGCGCAGGAGCGCCAGGATGGAGGCTTCATTCCCATCGGCTGTGGGGCCGCGGGGCCGCGAAATCCCCCGTCGCATGAGGCCGGCGGGAGAGACGTGCTCTATCTGCAAAGAACGTGCCCGGTTCATTGTTTCTTCCGTGCGAAAATCATTCGAACCGAGCAGGATGAGTTTCGTTTGGGCGGGAGCGCCTAAATGGGAAAAGGGGTCAAATATCGCGTCCATTCCCACCCTTGTAAAGGCCTAATTGGGGCTATTTACCTCCCGCCGAACCTGCGCACCGCCCATGCGAGGATCCCGAAGACGAAAAGCGACCCCACGGCGAGGCAAAGTTTCCCAACGGCCTGGAGGTCAAGGGCGTCGCCCATCGCGCCGCCCTGCATGTTGGCGCTGCGGGCGCGGATGCGGCCCTTCTTGAGGAAGCCGTCGTAATGGCGCTGCAGGAGGAAGGTCTCGATCTGGCGCATGGTGTCCAGGATGACGCCGACCGTGATCAGCATCCCCGTGCCGCCGAAGAAGTAAGCAATGCGGACGGGAACGTTGAGCTCATAGAGCAGCACGTCCGGCATGACCGCGATGATGGTCAGGAAGATGGCCCCGGCCAGCGTCAGTCGGGTCATGATGAAGTCGAGGAACTGGGCCGTCGGCTCGCCGGGCCTGACGCCGGGAATGTAGCCGCCGTACTTCTTCAGGTCGTCCGCGATCTGGATCGGCTTGAACATGACCGACACCCAGAAATAGCTGAAGAACAGGATCAGGAACGCGTTGCCCACGTAGTAGACCCAGTGGCCGCGCACGAGGAAGGCCGCGAACTCGGAGAGGACCCGCAGGTTGAAGATGGCCCCGAGCTGCTGCATCACCTGCTGCGGAAAGAGCAGGATCGCGCTGGCGAAGATGACCGGCATCACGCCCGAGTAATTGACCTTCAGGGGCAGGAAGGAGCTCTGGCCCCCCATCACCTTGTTGCCCACGACGCGCTTCGCGTACTGGACGGGGATCTTCCTCTGCCCCTGGACCACCATGATGATCCCCATGGTGACGACGAAGAAGAGGATGATCATGACGGCGGCCAGCGGCAGGCCGTGGCCGGAGTTGGTGCCGACCGGCCCGAAGAAGAAGCGGTAGGTCTGGGCGCCCGCGCTGGGGAGCGTCGCCAGGATGCCGACCGTGATCAGGAGCGAGACGCCGTTTCCGATACCCCGCTGCGTGATCTGCTCGCCAAGCCACATCATCAGCATCGTGCCGGCCGTCAGGTAGATGACCGACTGGATGAGGAAGATCGGCTTGCTCAGCATGACGATGTTGCCGTAGGTCGCGACGTCATAACCGGAGAACAGCTTCGAGGGGTTCTCGAGGGCAAGGAGCGTCAGGGTTCCCTGGATGAGGCAGATCAGGACCGTCGCATAGCGCGTGTACTGGGTGAGCTTCTGGCGGCCCACGTCGCCCTCCTGCTGGAGGCGGCTGAGCGTGGGCACCACCGCGGTCATCAGCTGGAAGATGATGGACGCGCTGATGTAGGGCATGATGCCCAGCGAGCAGACGGCTCCCTTGAGCAGCGCGCCGCCCGTGAACATGCTGTAGAGCCCCACCACGGCGCCGCCGATCCCGCCGCCCTGCTGGTCGAAGAACGCCTGCAGGGGGAGAGGATTGATGCCCGGGAGCGGGATCGCCGCGCCCACGCGCGCCACGAAGAGCAGCGCCAGCGTGTAGAATATCCGGGAGCGAAGCTCCGGGATCTTGAGGGAGTTCGTGAATGCGGAGAACATGCGAGGAGGGCGTTAGCCGACGATCGCCTGGCCCCCGGCCTTCTCGATCTTAGCCTTGGCGGACTCGGAAAACTTCGCGGCCGTGACCTTGAGGGCGCGGGTGATCTCGCCGTCGCCGAGCACCTTGACGGTCTTCTCGCCCGAGCGGATCAGCCCCGCCTTGGCGAGGTACACGGCGTCGATCTCGGTCACCGCGGCGTCGATGCCCGCAAGGTCGCGCAGGTTGACGACGGCGATCTCCGTGCGGAATTCGTAGTTGTTGAAGCCGCGGTGCGGGAGCTTGCGGTAGAGGGGCATCTGGCCGCCCTCGAATCCGGGGCGGATGCTCGAGCCCGAGCGTGCGGACTGGCCCTTACCGCCGCGGCCGCTGGTCTTGCCATGGCCGCCGCCCTCGCCGCAGCCTACGCGCTTTTTGCGGTGCACCGCACCGGCAACGTTCTTCAGTTCGTGGAGTTTCATTTGGATTTCCTCGGAGGCGCCCCGCCCCGCATGAGGCGCGGGGCGGAACTCGGATAAAGTGTGGGTGGAAGGCCTTAGGTGCCCTGCGCCTGGCGCATCTTGGTGAAGTCCTCGGCGAGGCGCAGCTGGAGCAGCGCCTTGACCGTGGCGTTCACGACGGCGATGTGGTTGTTGGACCCCATCGACTTCGTCAGCACGTTCTTAACGCCCGCGGCCTCGAGCACCGCGCGCACGCCGCCGCCGGCGATGAGCCCCGTTCCCGGCGAAGCCGGCTTGAGCAGCACCTTGCCGCCGTCGAACTCGCCGAAAACGTCGTGCGGAATGGTGTCACCCTTCAGCTTGACGTGGATCAGGCGCTTCTTCGCGTGCTCGGTGCTCTTCTTGATAGCGTCCGGGACCTCGTTCGCCTTGCCGTAGCCGACGCCGATGTTTCCCTTCTGGTCGCCGACGACCGTGAGCGCGGCGAAGCTGAACCGGCGGCCGCCCTTGACCACCTTGGCGCAGCGGTTGATGAAGACGACCTTCTCGATCATCGCCGGGCCGTCGCCCGTGTTCTGGGCCTGGTCGCGGGAGCGGTTGTCGCGGCGCGGGCCGCGCTGGCCGCCGCCGTGGCCGTCGCGGCGCTGGGGACGGTTTGAATAGGGCGCGGGAGAGGGGGCTGCCGCGGGTGCGGCGGCGACGGCCGGGGCTGCCGGCTCTGCGGAGGGTGCGGTATCGTTGCTCATGTGCTTGGGTTCAGAATACAAGGCCGGCTTCGCGGGCGGCGTCCGCGAAGACCTTGACCTTGCCATGGTAGCGGGCGCCGCTGCGGTCGAAAACGACCGCGGTGATGCCCGCGGCCTTCGCCTTTTCCGCGAAAGCCAGGCCGAGCACCTTTGCGCCGGCAATGTTGGCGGCGACCTTCTGCTTGCGCAGCGCCGCGTCGAGGCTCGACAGGAAGACGAGGGTGGTGCCGGCGTCGTCGTTGACGGCCTGGGCGTAGATGTTCTTCGCGCTGAACCTCACGCTCAGGCGGGGGCGCGCGGCGGTTCCGGCGACCTTCTTTCGGATCCTCCAGCGGCGTTTCTGCAGGAGGCTGGCTTTGTGAATGGTGTTCATGGGTGTTAGGCGACGGTTTTGCCTTCCTTGCGGCGGACGCGCTCCCCGACGATGCGCACACCCTTCCCCTTGTAGGGTTCGGGCGGGTAGTAGCTGCGGATCTCGGCGGTGACGGCGCCCACGAGCTGCTTGTCGCAGCCCTCGACCTTGAGCCGGGTGCCCTCGGTCACGGTGATCTTGATGCCCTCCGGGACGTCCATGACGATCGGGTGGGAATAGCCCAGGGCGAGGTCGAGCTGCTTGCCCTTGAGGTTGGCCTTGAAGCCGACCCCCTGGATCTCGAGCTCCTTGAAGAAGCCGATGGTGACGCCCTTGACCATGCTCGCGATGATGGAGCGCGCCGTGCCGTACATCGCGTTGGCGAAGCGGGTGGTCCCGATCGGGGCCACGATCACCTTCTTGTCGGTGACCGTGATGGTGACCACCGGGGCGAAGGTCTTGTGGACCTTGCCCTTGGGGCCCTCGACGTGGACGGTCGTGTCCTTGATGTCGACCTTGACCTTGTCGGGAATGGGAACGGGTTGTTTGCCGATGCGGCTCATGGTGGGTGGTCTCCTTACCAGACGTTGCAGATGAGCTCGCCGCCGGCCTTGTTGCGCCGGCAGTCTGCGTCCTTCATCAGGCCCTTGGAGGTCGAGATGATGCTGATCCCCAGGCCGTTGAGGACCCTCGGGATGTCGGAGTATCCGAAATAGAGCCTGCGGCCGGGCGTCGACGCCCGGTTGAGCCCGCTGATCGCCGGCGAGCCGTCGACGTACTTCATCTTGACGACGAGCGTCTTGTGACCGGCCTCGTCCACGCCGTTGGAGAAGTCGGAGATGTAGCCCTCATTCTTGAGGATGGCGGCGATGCCCTCCTTGAGGTTCGAGTGCGGCGAGGCGCACACCTCGAGGCGGGCCTTGCTCGCATTGCGAAGGCGCGTGAGAAAATCGCTGATCGGGTCGGTCATGGTGGATGTGGGATTGGGAGGGCAGCGCGGGTCATATCCGACCCCCGTGTGCCAGGGCGGTTACCAGGATGATTTGATGACGCCGGGAATCTTCCCGGCCAGGGCGAGCTCTCGGAACTGGATGCGCGAGACCCCGTACTTGCGCTTGTAGCCGCGCGGCCGGCCGCTCATCGAGCAGCGGTTGCGGATGCGGGCCCTCGAGGAGTTCTTCGGCAGCTTCTGCAGCTTGGTCTGCGCGGCGAAGAACTGCTCGTCGGACGTCGCGGGATTCGCGAGGACCGCCTTCAGCTCGGCGCGCACCTTGGCGTACTTTTCAACAAGGCGCTTGCGCTTCTCGTTGCGTTGGATGGCGGAGGTCTTCGGCATGGCGGCGGGGTCAGGCGGCTGAG
>CAYNLL010000008.1:0-20409 GCA_964398015.1 uncultured Opitutaceae bacterium
TCTCCAACGCGGGCGGCCTTTGGTTCAACCTGGCGATCGGTCTCGTGCTCGCCCTGGGCGGAGCCGCGATCTTCGGGAGCGGCGTGAGCCCGGTGGGCCTGGCCTGGCTCCCGGTCATCATTCTTCCGCTGCTCATGCTCTCCGCCGGCCTCTCTCTCGTCTTCGCGGCCCTTGGCGTCTTCTTCCGCGACCTGGCGCAGGCCATGCCGTTCGTCGCGCAGGTGTTGCTGTATTCCAGCGCGGTCTTCTATCCCCTGAGCCGGATCCCCCACCCGATCTGGCTCATCCTGAGGTGGAATCCCTTCCTGCAGACGGTCGTGCTCGCGCGCGAGGTCGTGCTGTGGGGGATGCCGGTCAACATGGAACGCCTCGCCTACACCTACGCCGCCGGCGCCGCCGTCCTCCTCGCCGGCCGCTGGATGTTCCTGAAGCTCCGGCCGGCGTTTGCCGACGTGATCTGAGGCGCCCCGAAAATGCCGAGCGATCCCCTCATCGAGGCCCGCGGCCTCACCAAGGCCTACCGGATATGGGACCGGCCGTCCTCGAGGCTCACCTCGCCCCTCCTTGAGGCGGCTTCAAAGCTGATGCGCGACGGCTCGCCGGCGCACCGGGCCCTTCGAGGCCGGGCCGCGAAAAGCTACCGCGACTTCTACGCCCTGCGCGACGTGAGCTTCTCCGTCAAGCGCGGCCGCGCGACGGGGATCATCGGGCGCAACGGCTCGGGCAAGAGCACCCTCCTGCAGCTGATCGCGGGCACCCTCACGCCTACCTCGGGCAGCGTGACGACGCGCGGCCGGGTGTCGGCGCTCCTCGAGCTCGGCAGCGGCTTCAACCCGGAATTCACCGGCAGGGAGAACGTGTTCCTGAACGGTGCCATCTACGGCTTCACCCGCGCCGAGATGGCCGGGCGGATGGACGAGGTGGTCGCCTTCGCCGACATAGGGGACTTCATCGACCAGCCCGTGAAGACGTACAGCTCGGGCATGATGATGCGGCTCGCATTCGCCGTCGCCGTGAACGTCCAGCCCGACGTGCTGATCATCGACGAGGCCCTTTCGGTCGGCGACGTGTTCTTCTCCCAGAAGTGCTTCCAGAGGATCCGCGAGATCGTCCACCGGGGCGCCACGCTGATCTTCGTCTCCCATGACATGGGGGCCGTCCAGTCGCTCTGCGACCGCGCGCTTCTTCTCAGCCAGGGAAACCTCATGTTCGACGGAGCCCCCGAGGACTGCGTCAGCCGGTACTTCAACCTGCACAAGCCCGCGGCAAAACCAGGGGCCGGCGTCCCCGGCCAGCACGCGCCGGTGGATCCCGCCGCCCGGGACGCGCTGATCGCCGCCAGCGTGCTCGCCACCGCCAAGTCGCGGCACGGCGACAAGGCCCTCGAGATCGCCGCGGCCGTGGTCGTGGACGGGCACGGGGCGGCCACGTGGGAGTTCGAGATGATGCACCGCGCCTCCGCGCGGCTGCTGCTTCGGGCCAACGGGGAGGTCAGGCGCCCCTCCGTGGGGCTCCAGATCCACGACCGCATGGGAAACCTCGTCTTCGCCGCGGGGACGCCTCAGCTGCATTTCGCTCTGCCGGCCCTGGCGAAGGGCCAGGAAATCCTGCTCGAGTTCCGCGTCGCGCTCAACCTCCAGCCCGGCGCGTACACGCTCTCCCTGGACGCCGCCGAGGTGGACGAGGAGAACCCCAACGTGGGCGTCTTTTACGACAGGATCGGCGGCCTGGGGCCGCTCAACGTGGCCAATCACAGCTCGGGCGCGCTGCCCTTCTACGGCATCGCCCAGCTGCCGATGGACATCAGCTATCTCTGAGGATGAGCGCGACACACGAGGAGCGCGCCTGCTGGTGCGGCCATCCCGGGCTCGAGGCCTACTCCGACGACTATCGCGTCTGCAGGATGTGCGGCACGCTCGTGAGCCGGGCACCGAACCTCGAGGGGCTCTACAGCCAGAAGTACTGGACCGAGCGCCAGACCGCGCACCACGGCCTGCCCGACATCCAGGACCGCGCGCGCCTCGACCTGCCCGACCGATGCACGCACTGGCTGCAGCGCCTCCTGGAACTGCGCCTGCCGCCCGCGCGCATCCTCGACGTGGGCTGCGCGCACGGGGGCTACGTCGCGCTCCTGGGCTGGGCGGGCTTCGACGCGGTGGGCACCGAACTCAGCCCCTGGGTGGCCCGCTTCGCCCAGGAGACCTTCGGGGTGAAGGTTCTGGCGGGCCCGCTGGAAAACCAAGATTTCAAGGAGGGTAGTTTCGACGTGATTGTCCTAAACGACGTGATCGAGCACCTGGCGCACCCCCTAAAGTTCATGGCCCATTGCGCCCGCCTCCTCGCCAAGGACGGGTTCTTCGTGATCCAGACCCCGGAATACATCGAGCACCTGAGCCATGCGGACCTCCTGGCCACGAATGACCTGTTTCTCAAGCACATGGACCGCAACAATGAGGAGCACCTCTACCTCTTCAGTAGGCGCTCCGCGGGCGAGCTATTCTCCAGGCTCGGCTTCACTCACCTCGACTTCTCCAGCCCGGTCTACCCCTACGACATGAGCTTCGTCGCGAGCCGCGAACCGCTCCGCCCTACCGACGAGGCGGGACGCATAGCCGCGCTTTCGGGCCGGCCCATTGGCCGGCTTGTCCAGGCCCTGATCGACAAGGCACGCGAATCCGCAGACCGCTGGTGGGCGATCCAGCGCCAGGAGGCGAAGCTGGCGTCGCCCAAGGGCGGACCCGGCAAATGATTGTTGTTCAAGCGGGTCTGCAGCTGCTGTACCTCAGAGGCAAGCCGTGGGCCCCTGCTTGCGATCCCGACGCAGCGGCGCAGGGCGAACCTTTCGCCCTGTCGCCTTCCTGCTGCCTGGGAGTTTTCGGAAAAGCTACCCGTGCCGCCTGCCATTCCCCCCTCGCCAGAACAGGCTCGCCTCATCGGGCGAATCTGGTGTGAAGTGACCCTTTATACGTGCCAGTACAGCCCAAGACCCTCGTTTACCTGCGACCCGATACGATCGGAGACCTGATCCTGTTCACGCCGGCGCTGGGTCAGTTCATGCGCGAATGGCCAAAAGCTCGTCATGTCATTGTCGCGCGAGCGGGTTACGAAAGCCTGTCTTCCCTTTTCCCGAAGGCGCTCGAATGGAAGGTCGCCCGGCTCAATCCTTTTCGGCAGCGGCCCTCCGAATGCCGCGCGGAACTGGAGGGCCTCTTCGGCGAGCTGGCCGCCCTTGACCCCGACCTGATCCTAGCCCCCACCCTCAACCGCACCTGGCTTGAGATCGCCGTCGCCGCCCGTTTCAAGGGCGTCCGCAGCGTCGTTCTTGGCGGTGCGGAGGTGGACCCGCTCTTCGCCGCCTCGCTGCGGCTCGACCTCGGGGTCGACCCCGCCTCGTCGTTCAGCGAAACCGTGACCTCGGACCCTTCCCTTGGGGATGTCGGCAACCAGCACCGCTTCGCCGAGAGCCTAATCGGGCACGCGCTCAAGGCGTCGGCGCCCGAGGTGGCGGTGCCCGCAGCCGCGGCAGCCGCGGCGCGCTCGATCGCCGCGGGCCTCGGCCTTGGGGAGGGCAAGTGGGCGGCCGTCTTCCCGGGCGGCCTCGCCAACGTCCCCGTCAAGGCGTGGCCTTCGGCCGGGTTCGCCGAGGTCGTCACCTGGCTCCAGGGACGGAGGATTCCCGTGCTCCTCATGGCCCACGCCAGCGAGGCCGTGGCCGTCGAGCAGGTGGCCACCGCCGCCGCGAGCCTCGGGGGGCCGAGGCCTCCCGCGTGGCTGGGCAGGGACGGCGAGCTGCCGCTCCTGGCGGCGCTCCTGAAGGATGCGGGCCTTTACGTTGGGCACGACACGGGGGCGATGCACCTGGCGGGCGCCGTCGGCCGCCCCGTGGTCGGGATCTTCGGCGGCGGCCACTGGCCGCGCTTCCGCCCGTCGGCGCGCCAGGCCGTCTCGGTCGTCCAGCCCCTCCCCTGCTTCGGCTGCAACTGGGACTGCCATTTCGGGGACGGCCCCTGCGTGAAGACGATTCCCGCGTCCGACGTGATTGCAGCCGTGGAGAAGGCTCTCGCCGCGGGCGAGAGGGCCGTCGACGCCGTCGTCGAGTCGCACGCGCTTCCCCAGAGGGCGCTCGACCTCATCGCCGCGGCGGCCCCGGGCATCCTCGCGCTCAAGCGCGACCGCGTGGAGCGCCAGCACAAGATCGAGGAGCTCAAGGACGAAACCGACTCAAAGGACGTCGAGATCGGGGACCTGAAGCGCGCCGCGGAGGAGCGCAAGACCGAGATGGAGGCCATCAAGGCCGAGCTCGAGCAGGAGTGCGCCGACAAGGACAAGGAGATCGAGGAGCTCAAGGGCGAGACCAACGCGAAGGACGCCGAGATCGCCGAGCTCAAGGCGACGTGCAACGACCGCGAGCAGATTGTGATCCGGCTCGACGCGGGCCTCAAGGCGCACATCGCGGCCGTGCCCCAGTGGGAGGCGCGGCTCGCCGGCGTCGAGGCCGAGCGCGACGCCCTGCGCGCGCGCGTGGCGCTCTACGGCCCGATGCCCCCGGACGCGGACCTCTGGGCCCAGGCGGTAAAGGACAAGGACGTCCACATCTCGAACCTCGAGGGGATCATCAGGAACCGCGAGGAGGAGCTCGCGCTCCATCGCCAGTCGATCGCCAACTTCACGACGGGCTACGCGGGGACCGAGCTCGCCAAGCACTACGGCAAGCTCCTCGCCGAGAAGGAGGCCGTGATCCAGGAGCTCAACCGCGCGTGCATCGAGCGGGAGGCGGTCATCAACCAGCTTGCGGCCGACGCGACCGGGCTCACCTCCCGGCTGCGCAAGCTCTGGCTCGCCCTCAGCCTGAACACCCGGGAGAAGCTCTGGCGCCCGCTTGACCGCTGGCTCTTCAGGAAGGCGGTCGACACCTACTGGATGCAGATCGGCGTCCTGCGCCAGTACGAGCCGAGGCCCATCGCGTGGGAGAAGCGCTTCCCGGCCTTCGGGGTCGCCGACGCGGCGCTGCCCAAGGTGGGCATCGTGACGCCGAGTTTCGGGCAGCCCGCCTTCCTCGAGAGCACGATGGTGAGCATCCTGAACCAGGACTATCCCAAGCTCCTCTACGCCGTGCAGGACGGCGCCTCCGGGGACGGCTGCCCCGAGATCATCGCGCGCCACGCGGCGAGGCTGCGGCACTGGGAATCGGCGCCGGACAAGGGCCAGGCCGACGCCGTCCGCAAGGGCTTCGCCCATTTCGAGTCCGAACTCGGGCCCGACGACGTCATGGCCTGGTTCAACTCCGACGACCTCATGGCGCCGCGGGCGCTCAGGTACGTCGCCGGGTACTTCGCCACCCACCCGGAGGCGGATGTCGTCTACGGCCACCGCATCATCATCGACGATGCCGACCGCGAGATCGGACGCTGGGTCATGCCGCGGCACGACAGGGAGTCGATCGAGTGGATCGACTACGTGCCGCAGGAGACCCTGTTCTGGAGGAAGAAGGCCTGGGACGTGGCCGGCGGCATCGATCCGACCTTCCAATTCGCCCTCGACTGGGACCTGCTCGCCCGCTTCCAGCAGGCCGGCTGCAGGATCGTGCGGCTGCCCCGCTTCCTCGGCTGCTTCAGGGTGCACGCCCACCAGAAGACGAGCCAGGTGATCCATACGACGGGGGCTGAGGAGATGTCTCGGATCCGCCTGCGGTTCCACGGGACCGAGAAGGACAACGCCGCGATGATCGAGCGCCACGCCCGCAGGATCCGCTTCCGAGGGGCGCTCAATGCGCGCCTCATGGCCCTCGGAATCCGGTGGTAGGGGCTTGTTTTTTCACGTGATCACACGAAGGCTAACCTTTCCGCCAGAATGATCCCTCTTCTGCTTGTCGCAGGACTCTTCGTCTATCTCTCCCTCGTCGGCCAGGCCGTCATCAGCCTCTTCAAGCCCCGGCTGGGCGTCCTCTGGAGCTGGTTTGCGGCGCCCTGCGTCGGCCTCTCGGTCCTCCTGATCATCCTCACGCGCCTGAGCGTCTGGGGCCACCCGATCCGCACCGTCGGCCCCTGGACCACGCTCGCGCTCCTTGTGGGCGCCCTGGGCGTGCTCGCCTGGCGCCGGCCCGCCTTTCCCTGGCGCGCGCTAAGGCCCTTCCTCCTCATCGCGGCGGGGGCCCTGGTCTACGTCGGCTGGCCGTCCCTGCGCTTCGGCTTCAACTGGATCTCATACGGCAACGACGACATGGCGAACTACTGCCTGGCGGCCGAGCGCTTCCTGGCGCACGGCTACTACGACGTCCCGCTGCAGACCGACCTCGAGGGCCGCGACTACTCCCAGCACTACTGGTTCATGCACGCGCTCCAGCAGATCCGGCCCGGCTCGGAGCTGACGATCGCGTGGATCTCGTCCCTCACCGGCAAGCGCTCGCACGAGGTCTTCATGCCGGCGATCCTGATGCTGAGCCTGGCGCAGCTCTTCGCCATGGGCGCGGTCGCCGTCTGGCGGGGAAAGCACCGCAGGCTCGCGCTGCTCGCCTTCTTCCTGATGGCGACCTCGCCGCTCTTCAGCCTCGGGACCCTCTACCAGCTGATCGCCCAGGTGGGCGGGCTCGCCCTCCTGCTTGCGATCGGCTCCGTCCTCTTCTCGACGCGCAGGCTCAGCCTGCGCAAGGTCGCGGTCGCCGGCGCGATGACCGCGGGCCTGGCGATCTTCTACCCCGAGGTGGCGCCCTTTGTCGCCGTCGGGATCATGCTGGTCACGCTTCGGCTGCGCTACACGCACCCGGAGCGGATGCGCCCGTACGTCCTGCTCATCCTCGGGGTGGCCGTCCTCACCTTCCTCCTGATCGCGAGCAGCACCTACGAGTTCATCAACACGCTCGTCATGCAGTCGGTGGGCTCCGCGGGCCTCGGTGCGATGGCTGAGATCAACGACCAGAGCGGCGGGCTCGTGCTTTTCCCCTGGACGCTCGTCCCGTCGTTCATCCCGATGCTCTTCGGGCTGCATCCCTTCGGCATCGTCGGCGTGGACCCCCTGATCTCGATGCAGATCGTCGTCGGAGTCGCCTTCCTCCTTTACTTCGGTTGGCGCACCTGGCGCAACTTCGCGGAGGGGGCGCCCTCCGGGTTTCTCGGCACGATCATGATCGTGCTCGGGATCTACCTCTTCCAGAAGGGCCAGGACTTCGGCCTCTTCAAGCTGGCGATGTGGGCCCAGCCCGTGATCGCCGTCTGCATCGCCCAGGGCTTCGCGCGCTACCTCTTCTCGGTCGAGGCCAGGGTCCGCAGGCGCGCGCGCTATGTCCTCGTCCTCTTCTTCGCCTGCACGTCGGTCTCGCAGGTCTACTACGCCTACGAGTCGCTGGGGACGTACGGCGGGGGCCTGGCCGAGGTGGTCAAGGGCTCCGCCCTCGGCGTCGCCTTCCGGCCGCCGAAGGACCTGAAATACCAGGGCATCGAGAGCGACATCTCGAACGTCGTCAGCGCCAAGATGCTCTCCATGTACACGCACGGCATCGACACGCGCTTCCTCTCCCGCAGCTACATGGACAACATCGCGAACATCGCGGTCCTCAAGTTCCTGCGCACCCCGGACCCCGACCTCGGCCCGCAGGCGCGCATCGTCGAGAAGCTCTCGCTGCTGCGCTTCCTCCTGCCCGCCGAGATCCTCGAGGCCGACATCCCGGACTACAAGGTGGTCACGATCCACCGGGAGGCGAACAGCGTCCTGTACGCCAACAACTGGACGGAGACGAGCTCCCGGCACCTGGACTACGGCGACCAGCTCTTCGTCTCCATCCGCACGGACCTGGACCACTTCAACAAGCTGAACCCCGGCACGGGCTGGACGGTGCAGAACATGTACCAGTACAAGCTTGAGAGCCAGGTGCGCGACCACCTGGTCTTCGTCCACTCCGAGCTTAGCCCGCACTACTACTCGTCCGCCCGCTTCAAGGCCGCCTTCTTCCAGCGCGAGAGCGAGCCGATCTCAAAGGGGAAGTCCTACTTCCACGGGACGGGCGAGTTCACGGTCTTCCACATCATCAACCCCTCGCCCGACCTTAGGGTTGTCGTCGACTTCTCGCGCACGTCCCTCGGCGCCGGGCGCACGCTGCTCCCCAAGGCGGCGACGGTCATCGCCGACGAGGACTACCACCTGCCGTTTGCCGGCAGCGGCTCGGCCCGCGTCTTCTCCCAGGTGATCCGCCCGGAATACTACGAGGGGCAGGCCTACTTCATGATCGACTTCGGCGACCCCGCGCGGGTGATCGACAAGGAGAAGACGGGGCTCATGCGATGGTTCGGCGTCAAGTTCGCGCTCGACGACCGGCGCCTCGTCGGGTTCACCCGCGACATCTCGGTCATCACGGACGAGCAGTACCGCTCCATGCCCCGGCCCGAGAAGATCAGCGTGTTCCCGAGGGACCTCCTCGAAAACAAGGGCCTGGAGTACTCCGGCATCTACGAGGACGGCTGGGTCGGGACGGACGCCTACTTCAGGATGGGACCCTCCCACACGGGCCAGGTCCTCTACTTCAAGGGCTACATCCCGGACATCCCCCGCTTCGCCGCGCAGGGCGTCGACGCCACGATCTCCATCAACGACAGGCCGACCGAGGTGGTGAACCTGAAGGCGGGAAAGTTCGAGCTCGCCCGGCTGATCAAGGACTCCTCCGCCATCACCTCGATCAAGCTGCACTTCTCGGATTCGCAGGTCTACGACAAGGACCAGGACAAGCGCTCGGTCTCCGCGTTCGTGAAGGAGATCTCGATCAACGACATCGCGGACTTCGCGAGCTTCAGGAATGTGGCCAACGAGGCCGGCGAGAAATTCACGGTCACGGGGATCGACGACGACGGGTGGATTGCGAAGTCCGCCGAGTTCAGGGCGCCGGCCTTCGACGCGTTCAAGGTGCTCAAGATCGACCTGGAGATGCCCGGCTGGGCGCCCATCGCCTCCAACACGCTCCAGACCTCGGTCGACGGCCGCACCATCCAGTCCGACACGGTGCCGCGGCAGACCTTCGAGAGCGTCTACGTGCCGCTTCCCCCGGGGGCCCAGCGCCTCGTGCACCTGGACGCCTCGGATGTCTTTCCCCTTCCCGGGGACAGCCGCAGGCGCTCGTTCGCGCTGCGCAACATCTCCTTCGAGAACCTCGGCATGACCGACCTCTTCGCCCGGGGCTGGCACAAGTCCGGCTACCTCTTCGGGATCCACGGGGCCGACACGGACGGCTGGGTCGACCGGAGGCTCGACCTGAGCTTTCCCGCGACCGGCAGGTTCAGGGTGGCCAGGATCGAGGTCATCCGGTACCCGGCGAAGGCCGACCTCCCCCTCGGCGTCGAGATCGACGGCCTGCCAAAGGCGGCCCGGGTCCTCGGGCTTGAGCAGGTCGAGACCCTGCGCATCCCGCTCTCCGACCGGGAGACGAAGGTCTCCCTCACCACCGACAGGGATTTCCCGCTGGGGGCCCCCGACACGCGGAGGCGGTCCTTCCGCATCGTGAATATCGACTTCGAGTGAGTTTCCCGCAACCCTCGCCGGACCCCATGATTCTCAGCCTCGTCGTACCTGTCTACCGGGAGGAAAAGAACATCCCGGAGTTCCTCAAGCGGATCACCCCCATCCTCGGGTCGATCACCGGCGACTATGAGATCATCTTCGCCATGGACCCGTCGCCCGACCGGACAGAGGACGTGATCCTGGAGCACCGCGCCTTCGACGAGCGGGTGAAGCTGCTGAAGTTCTCGCGCAGGTTCGGCCAGCCCATGGCGAGCCTCGCCGGGATGCAGTACTCCCGCGGCGAGGCCGTCATCGTGATGGACGTCGACATGCAGGACCCCCCCGAGCTGATCGGCCAGATGGTCGCCAAGTGGCGGGAGGGCTACGATGTCGTGCTGCCGCAGAGGACCCGGCGCACCGGCGAGCCGTGGGTCAAGCGCCTCGTGGCCGAAACCGGCTACAAGGTGATCAACAAGATCGCCGACGTGAGGATCCCGCCGAACACGGGGGACTTCCGCCTGATGGCCCGCAGGGTCGTCGACGAGGTCGTGCGCCTGAAGGAGAGCCACGGGTTCCTGCGGGGGATGGTGGCCGTCGTCGGGTTCAGGCAGTACCTGCTTCCCTTCGAGCGCCCCGCGCGCTTCTCCGGGGAAACCAAGTACAACCGCTTCTTCGGCTCGCTCAGGATCGGCTTCAACGGGATCTTCTGCTTCTCGACCTACGCCCTCACGCTCAGCACGATGTTCGGCTTCATCATCGCCGGCTTCTCCTTCCTGCTGATGGCGATCTACCTCTTCTACAAGCTCATGGGCTGGACGATCCTGTGGGGCAACCCCACGCTCGTCATCCTCATCTCGTTCCTCGGGGGCATCCAGCTGATCAGCGTCGGCATCCTCGGCGAGTACATCGGCCGGATCTACGAGGAGGTCCGCTCGCGGCCGAGGTTCATCGTCGACCGCGCCGAGGGCTTCGGGCCCAAGTAATCTCCTATGCAAACAGCCAAGTGGCCCAAACTGCTGCCTCCGATGACCGCGGAGCAGAAACGGATAAGCGACGAGTTCATGAAGCTCTGGCACCAGCAGCTTCCCACCCGCTTCGGCGTCGTCGAGAGGTTCAACCACACGTTTCCCGTGAGGCATTCCAGGCCGGGCTTCAGGACGAGCATCGAGATCGGTGCCGGACTCGGCGAGCACCTCCACCACGAGCGGCTGACGCCGGAGCAGGAGGAGAACTATTTTGCCGTGGAGCTGCGCGAGAACATGGCGATGGAGATCCGCAGGCGCTTCCCGCGGGTGAAGGCGATCACGGGCGACTGCCAGGCCCGCCTCGACTTCCCGGACGGCCATTTTGACCGCTACATCGCAGTCCACGTCCTCGAGCACCTTCCCGACCTGCCGTCCTGCCTGCGCGAGGCCTACAGGCTGCTCAACAAGGAGCGGGGCCAGATGCTGGTCGTCATCCCCTGCGAGGGGAGCCCCGCCTACTCCTTCGCGCGAAAGATCTCGGCGGAGCGTGTCTACAACAAGCATTTCGAGGGGGGCTACACCTGGCTCATCTCCCGGGAGCACATCAACCGGCCGCACGAGATCTTCGCCGAGCTCGACCCGTACTTCACGGTGGAGAAGAAGGTCCTCTTCCCGCTCCCGTTCCTGCCCTTCGTCTTCAACAACCTCTGCATCGGCATCTCGCTCCGTGCGCGCCCGTCCCCGCTCGTCCGGTAGCGCCGCGGCCGCCCCCTCCATGAATAAGGCGTTCGTCACCGGCGCGGCCGGCTTCATCGGTTCAAACCTGGTCGACCGCCTGCTGGCGGACGGCGTGGCCGTCGTCGGCTGGGACAACCTCTCCACGGGCCAGGAGCGCTTCCTCGAGGGCGCCTCGCGCTCGGGAGCGTTCACCCTCGCGCGGGGCGACAACCTCGACCTCCCCTCCCTCACGAAGGCCATGGCGGGGTGCGACTTCGTCTTCCACTTGGCGGCCAACGCCGACGTCCGGTTCGGCACGGACCACCCCACCCGCGACCTCGAGCAGAACACGATCGCGACCCAGAACGTGCTCGAGGCGATGCGGGCCTGCGGCGCGAGGAGGATCGCGTTCTCGTCGACGGGCTCCACCTACGGAGAGGCGAAGGTGATCCCGACCCCGGAGGATGCCCCGTTCCCGGTCCAGACCTCCCTCTACGGGGCCTCCAAGGTCGCGTGCGAGGGGCTGGTCTCCGCCTACGGCGAGGGCTTCGGCTTCGAGGCCTACATCTTCCGCTTCGTCTCCATCCTCGGGGAGCGCTACACCCACGGGCACATCTTCGACTTCTACAAGCAGTTGACGGAGCACCCGGGCGCCCTGCGCATCCTGGGGGACGGCTCCCAGCGCAAGAGCTACCTGTACGTCCAGGACTGCGTCGACGCGATCCTCCACGTGACCCGGACGTCTACCGCCAGGGGAGCCCCCCACGGGACCCAGGTCTACAATCTGGGGACGACCGAGTTCGTCCAGGTGAACGACAGCGTCCGCCACATCTGCACGGCGCTCGGCCTCTCGCCGAAGCTCGAGTACACCGGGGGCAACCGCGGCTGGATCGGCGACAACCCGTTCATCCTCCTCGACACGGCCAAGATCCGGGCCACGGGCTGGGCGCCGAAGCTGACGATCGAGCAGGGAATCCTCCGGACGCTGAAGTGGCTCGAGGCCAACCGCTGGGTCTACGCCTCCCGGCACTAATCGGCGGGCGCCCTGCGCTCCGGCATCCGCCTGCCGGTGGCGTCATTGGGCGAGGCCTCCTCGTGGTATTCGGCATCCGCGTTGACGTTCCAGAGGTTGAACTCACCGCCCTCGAGGTTCCTCACGGCCAGCATCGCCGTCATCATCGAGTGGTCCTGGTTGTTGTACTTGTGCATCCCGTTGCGCCCGACAACGCGCAGGTTCGCGAACTTCGCCAGCTCCAGCCGGATCACGTCCACGTTCTCCCGGTAGCCCGGGTCGTAGACAGGATAGGCCTTCTCGACCCGGACGACGGTGCCCCCCCGCACCTGCCCCGGCTTCACGAGGCCCATCTGGACGAGCTCCCGCTCCCCCAGCTCCATGAGGCTCGCGTCGCTCGCCGACCACAGGCCGTCCCCTGCGAAGCAGAAGTACTCCAATCCGAGGCAGGTCGTGCCGGGCCGCCCCACCATGGCCTCGCTCCAGTTGCGGAAGTTCTGGATGCGCCCCATCCTGACCTCCGGTTCATGGATGTAGATCCAATTGTCCGGGAACGGGTTCTCGCCTTCAATCACCAGCGCCACAGTCAGGAAGTCGCGGTAGCGCAGCGCCCGTGCCGCCGCGAGCACCGGAGCGCCGAGCGGGGGGTCAAACGCAAGCACCGTCTCGCGCAGCGGCATCGAGAGGATGAATTCCTCGCCCTCCACCGACCCCTCCCTCCCGCCTGCCTTGGCGCCGATCGAGGTCACTCGGCCCCCGGCGTGCCGGATGGCGGCCACCTCAGTCCCCATCTCGATCCGGCCCCCCATCGCGGCGAGATCGGCGGCTGTCTTCTCCCACATTTGACCAGGCCCCAGGCGGGGGTACGAGAACGTGTCGATCAGGGTCTTGATGGTTTGCCCGCCAGATTTGGGCTTTCGACTGAAGGCGCCGAGCACCGCCCGTGAGAGCGACAGGCCCCTGATCCTCTGCGCCGCCCAATCCGCGCTCAGCTCGCTCGTTGGCATTCCCCAGACCTTTTCCGTATAGGTCTTGAAAAAGATCCTGAAGAGCCTCCGGCCAAAGCGATTCGTCACCCAGTCCTCGAACGACTTCTCCGGGCGGATCGGGAAGAGGCGCACCCAGGCGTAGCTCAGCACGCAGGCCGCGCTCGTGAACAGGCCGAGGTTGCTCAGGGCGTTCCAGGGCTTGAGCGGATAGTCGAAGAACCTTCGCTTGTAGAAGATCCTCGACATGCGCCGCACCTGGATGAAGTCGTCGGGGAGCCGCTCCTTCCACCAGCGCGTGACCTCGGCGCTCTTGCTGAAGAACCGGTGGCCGCCGATGTCAAAGCGGTAGCCCTCGTGGCGCACCGTCCGCGAAATGCCTCCCACGTAGGTGGGGTCCTTCTCGAGCACGGTGACGTTCCATCCCGCGCGAGCGGCCTCGAACCCCGCGGTGAGCCCCGCCGGACCGGCCCCGACGACGATGACGCGCCGCGGCGCCTTCTGCTCGGTTGGATTCGGAGGGGCCACGCGGGTGAGGCTTGTCGAACGGGGCGGGCCCTCAATCCGAATCGCGCGCGGGGCCTGCGGCTCCGCCGCAGCCCCAAGGCGACGGCGCCACTCACTCATGACCTCGGAGCGCGCCTTCCCGAGCGCCCCCATGCCCCTGCGGACAAGACTTCATGCTCGAGGCGGCGAGCTCCTATTTCCGGCGCTTCGACGTCTCCGCGGCCCCCTCCCTCAAGCCCCGCCCGAGGACGGGCCTACGGTCCGCACCCTCGGCCCCTCGCCGATCGGCCGCGAAAACCGTCGCCAAGCAGGCGCGATTCGCCCTACGGTCATTCGATGAAATGGCTCATCGCCGCCGTCCTTGCCGCCTTGCTGGCCGGGTTCATCTATTGGCAGCGCCAGGGCGTCAAGACCACGTATGTCAACGGATTAGCTCCGTACACCCGACTGCCCGGCCGCGAGTTCATCGTCGAGCGGGACTGCTACATCTTCAAGTTCAAGAAGGCGGACACGAGCTGGCCGCTGATCGGTGCGCACGAGACGGTGCCTGAGCTTCCGCGGGAGGTGAAGGACGCCGACGTCGGCACGGATCTTCCCGCGGTCCGCCTCCTCGGGGTGGTCCGAGTCGGCGACCGGTTCAGGATCGTCTCCGTCCGCAGGGACGAAAGCCGGGCCGGGACGAGCGTGACGTTCGAGATCCTCCTCGACGACGAATCCTCGAGGAAATACCCGAGGCTGGACGCCTACTGGATCATCGACCACGCTCCGGAGGCAACCGGGGCCGCCCCGGCCATCATACCCGCCTACGCGGTTCCCCGGGGCAAGGAATAGCATGAAGATCGTCGTCACGGGATCCAGCTCGGGAATCGGCCGCGCGCTCGCCCTGCGCCTCATCGGCGAGGGCCACAGCGTCTGGGGACTTGCGCGCACCGACCAGGATGCCTTCGCGGTCGAGCAGAAAGGCGCCTTCAGGGCCACCCGCTGCGACGTCTCCGAATGGGAGCAGGTCGAGAGGGCGTTCGGGGAGGTGGGCGCCGCCTGGGGGTTCGTCGAGGGGCTCGTCTGCTGCGCCGGGTCCCAGGGCGAGGTCGGGCCCGGCGTCGGCGCGAATCCCGCGCGATGGGCCGCCACCGTCAGGGCGAACCTCGAGGGCACCTTCAATTCGGTGCGCGCCGCCTATTCCCTCCTGGCCCGGGCACCCCGAAGGGCGAAGGTCGTGTGCTTCTCCGGCGGCGGCGCCACCAAGCCCAGGGCCAACTTCTCGGCCTACGGCGTCGCGAAGGCGGGCATCGTGCGCCTGGTGGAGACCCTCGCCGAGGAGGAGTCGCAGGCCCCGCTGGACATCAACGCGGTGGCGCCCGGCGCCATCGCGACCCGGCTCACCGACGAGGTGATCGCGCTCGGTCCCGACATCGCGGGCCAGGCGGAGTTCGACTCGGCGGTGAAGCAGAAGGCGGGCGGCGGCGCGTCGCTCGAGCGCGCGCTCGACCTCGTCGAGTGGCTGCTCTCGGCCAAGAGCGACGGCATCTCCGGGAAGCTTCTGAGCGCGCCATGGGACCGCTGGCAGGTGCTCGGCGACCACGTCGAGAGCCTGGCCCGCAGCGACGTCTTCACGCTCCGGCGGATCGTCCCCGAGGACAGGAAGCTCCGATTCTGACATGAAGGGAATTGCAATCGCCAGCGGCGCCCCCGGGCGCCCCGACCCCACCAGCCGCCACCGGGTCCGGCGGGGGGGAGCCTTGGGCGGCGGCTCCCGGCCCGACATTCCATGGAACTAATAAACGAGGATAGCCCGCGCAGGTCGCTGACGAACGTCCGCGTCGGGGTGAACGTGCGCTTCTTCAACTTCGTCAACGCCTACGGCTGCGAGATCGGCGACAACTCCAAGGTCGGCAGCTTCGTCGAGATCCAGAAAAACGCCCGAGTCGGACGCAACTGCAAGATCTCCAGCCACTCCTTCGTGTGCGAGGGAGTGCAGATCGAGGACGGCGTGTTCATCGGCCACCATGTGTGCTTCATCAACGACAAGTACCCCCGTGCCGCGAATCCCGACGGCTCGCTCCAGACCGAGGCGGACTGGAAGGTCGTCCCAACCGTCGTGCGCAAGGGAGCCAGCATCGGCAGCGGATCGACGATCCTGTGCGGGGTGACCATCGGCGAGGGCGCCATCGTGGGCGCCGGGTGCGTCGTGACGCGCGACGTGCCGCCCGGCGCGGTGGTCGTGGGCAACCCCGCGCGGCTCCACGTCAGGCGCACCACGTGATGAAGGTCCCCTACTTCGACCTTCCCGCGCAGATCCGCTCCATCCGCCCGGAGCTCGACGCCGCGATCGCCCGGACGCTTGACTCCTGCGCGTTCTGCCTAGGGCCCGACGTCACCGCCTTCGAACGCGACTTTGCGGCCTACGTCGGCGCGGAGCACTGCGTCGGCTTCAACAGCGGAACCTCCGCGCTCCATGTGGCGATGCGCCTGCTCGGCATCGGCCCGGGCGACGAGGTGGTGACGACTCCCTTCACCTTCATCGCCACCAGCTGGGCGATGGAGTACGTCGGCGCAAAACCTGTCTACGTCGATATCGAAGAGAAGACCATGAACCTCGATCCCCGAAGGCTCGAGGCGGCGATCACGCCCCGCACAAAGGCGGTCATGCCCGTCCACCTCTACGGCCATCCCTTCGACATCGATCCCATCCTCGAGGTCTGCAGCCGCCGCGGGGTCCCCCTGATAGAGGACGCCGCCCAGGCCCACGGCGCGCGCTACAGGGGAAAGCCTGTGGGGACGTCCGGCGTGCTCTCCGCCTACAGCTTCTATCCGGGAAAGAATCTCGGCGCCTGCGGCGAGGCCGGGGCGCTCGTGACCAATCGCGCGGATTTTGCCCGGAGGGCGGCCTCCCTGCGCGAGCACGGAATGACGACCCGCTACTACCACGACGAGGTGGGCTACAATTACCGGATGGAGGGTATCCAGGGCGCGGTCCTCGCGGTGAAGCTCGCCCACCTGCCCGCCTGGACCGCCGCCCGGCGCAGGATCGCCCACCGCTACCACCGCCTCCTGGCGGGGAGCCCCCTCATGCTGCCCGTCGAGGCCGAGGGCTGCGAGAGCGTGTACCACCTCTACGTCGTGAGACACCCCAGGCGCGACCAGCTCCGCCAGTTCCTCCAGGAGCGCGGCATAGGCACGGCGCTGCATTACCCGCTGCCACTGCACCTGCAGAAATGCTTCTCGGGCCTCGGCCACGGGCCGGGCGACTTTCCGGTCGCGGAGCGTGCGGCCCAGACCTGCCTAAGCCTTCCAATCTACCCCGAGCTGACGGACGCGCAGGTCGACTACGTCGCCGCCATGATCGGCGAATTCGCCGACTGGTGATGGCCGACCCCGGGGAGCGCAAGAGCCAAGGCGCCCTGTACGCATGGCGCGGCGTGGCCTTGGCGGCGGCCGTCTGGCTTTCACTGCGGGCCCTTGGGCTGGGCGACGGCACCCATTCCCTCGCCGCGTCTGCCGCGGGCGCGTGGCTCCTGATCGGCTGGAGGGCGGTGCGCCCCGCCCGGGCCGCCGCCACCTCCTCTGCCGTGGTCCTCGCGGCGGCGGTCTTTGCCTGGCGCCTGCCGTGGGCGTTCGCCCTGTTCGTTCCGGCGTGGGCCGCGCTCTTCTGGCTCCCTTCGGCCCTTCACTTCCTGCCGTCCGAGGCGAGGCCGCCCCTCTCCCCTCGCGCCTCCGAGGCCCTGAGGACCGCGGCTGCCTGCGCGGCCGGACTCGCCGCCATGCTGCCATTCCTTCACGACGGCATCATGGGCGGCGCCGATGCGAAGTGGTACACGACGGTGGTCGCGGACCACCTGGAGCAGTGGCGCCTGGGGATGGGCCCCGTCTTCGTCGGCCAGACGCGCTTCGCCGCCATGGGCGCCGTGATGCCGATCCGGGTGGCGCCCTACCTCCAGCACGCGACGCTTTTTCTCGACCTCGCGACCGGACGCGCGCTCAGCCCCTACCTGCTTCTGAACCTGGCCGTCGCCCTGAGCAGCGTCGCCGGGTGCCTCTCGGCCTACCTCTGCCTGAAGGCCTTGCTGCCGACCCGGAGGACCGAGGCCCTCCTCCTGGCGGTCCTCTACGCCTGGTGCCCCGCCGTGGCGGGGCTCGCCTATGGCGGCCAGCTGTTCATGTCCGTGATGACCCTCCCGTTTCTGCCGGTTGTCTTTGCGGGCGTCGCGCGGATCTTCTCGCGCGACGGGTTTTCGGGGTGGGCCATGGTTGCCGCCGGATGCGCCGCGTGCTGGCTGGCGCACAGCCCGATCGGGTTCTGGGTCACGGTCTGCGCCGCGACGGCGATTGCATGCCGCTGGGCCTTCGGAGGCGGCCCGACCCGGCGCGAGGTTCTCCGGGCCGCCGGCGCCGCGCTCCTCTTTGCCGGGCTGTGCGGCTACGTCTTCCTGTCCGTGAGGCTGCTGGCTGCCGCTCCGGGCGAGCCGACTCCGGCCGCGAACCTGCCGCGCAACATCCGCGATATGTTTCCAGCCGTCCTGGAGCCCGTATCGCCGGAGGCCAGCCGCGTCACGGACCTGCAGCCAGGGTGGAGCCTGCTCGCCGCGCTCGCCGCCGCCGCCATCGCCGGCATCGTGCGGCGCTCCGGAGTCTGCCTCGCGCTGATGGTCCCCGCCCTGCTCCTCGTCTGCCTGTCGCTGCCGGTGCCGCTCGTCGACGCCTGGGCCTGGCGCGCCCTTCCCCAGGCGGTGGTCGACGTCACCAACGCCGTGCCCGGCCAGCGCCTCTTCCCCATCCTCGCGGCGTGCACCGCCGTCCTCTGCGCGGCCTCCATCGCGGCGTCGGAAAAGCGCCGCCGCTGGGTCCTCACCGGCCTTTCGGTCGGCGTCCTCTGGAGCGGGCTCGAGCTGCGGCGGTTTGTCCACCGGGGCTCGCTGATCTCAAACACCCGGGCTGCATCCGAGGAGATGCTGGCTGCGAACAATCTGGACGCCACGGTGTACTCCACCGGGCTTCTCGGGGAGAGAAACAGCTTCTTCTCGCACGGGTACATGGACTTCGGCCTCGAGCAGCGGATCTTGGCCGTCGGGATGGACCGGTACCTCGCCACGAACGTGGGCGCGGTCGCACCCGGATTCGATTTCGGCGGCGCGGCATCCCCCCTGTCGGCGGGTGACGCCCTTGTGGGGAGCCCTGCGGCAAACGGCAGGCGCTGGATCGAGCTCGGCCCCACCCTCACGCTCGAGGCGGGTCGCCACTACCTGCTGGCCCTGGAGTTCGAGGACCACGCCTACACGGGCGTTCTCCAGGTTTCGGGCCCCGGGGTGCTCCGCGAGTACATCCTTCCCCTCTCGGGCGGGCGCCATGCCTTCGGCGCACTGAGGGAGAGCTCCCACGTCATCCCGCTCTTCAACCCCTCTCCCACCGCGGTCCCGGCGGCCCTGGACTTCGTCGTCGAGGACCCGGCGATCGACCTCGGGGCCTTCAGGGACTTCGCCCACTACGCGCTGCTGCCCTATGACCCGGAAACCCTCCCGGTCCGACTGACCTCCTACGCGCCGTATGTGGCGCAGATCCGCAGCCCGGCCGCCGGATGGCTGGAGACGTTCCGTTACCACACGGACGGGTGGACCGCGCTCGTGAACGGGCGCCCCGCGGACGTGAAGGCCTCGCCCAACGGCCTGGTGACCGTGCGCGTGGGCGCCGGCTCCAGCGAGGTGCGGCTCATCTACAGGGCGCCCGCCGTTCTCCTGGCATCGTACTGGCTCACGTGGGCCGCGTGGGCGGGCCTGGGCGCCGCTGCGGCGCGCCGCGCGCTGCGCTCTGATTTTCATGGCGGGTCGGGCAGGATGCCCTAGTATCTGCGGCACATGAGAATCGCCTATCCCGAGTCCAAGGTCCTGGTCACCGGAGGAGCCGGCTTCATCGGGTCCCACCTGGTGGATTTCCTTCTGGCGGCGGGCTGCAGGGTCACGGTGCTCGACAATTTCAGGAACGGAAAGCACGAGAACCTGGCGGACGCCAAGCGGTCCGGCCGGCTGACCGTGATCGAGGGCGACGTCACCGACGGGCTCACGTGCGCCCGCGCCATCGGGAAGGGAGTTGACGCGGTTTTTCATCTCGCCTGCCTCGGCGTGCGCCACTCGCTGCACAATCCGATGGAGAACCACCAGGTCAACGCCCTGGGCACGCTGCAGCTGCTGGTGGCGGCCCGCCAGGCCGAGGTGGGCCGCTTCATCTACATGTCGACAAGCGAGGTCTACGGCGCCTCGCGCGCCTTTCCGATCACCGAGGAGGCCGCGACCTGGCCGCTCACGGTCTACGGGGCCTCCAAGCTCGCAGGCGAAAATTACGCCGCAGCCTACCACCACTGCTTCGGGATGCCGGTCGTGCGCGTCCGGCCCTTCAACAACTACGGGCACCGGGCCCACTTCCAAGGGGACTCCGGCGAGGTGATCCCGAGGTTCATCCTACGCGCGCTCGCGGGCGAGCCGCCCGTGATCTTTGGCGACGGCTCGAACACCCGGGATTTTCTCTACGTCAAGGATTGCGCGGAGGCGCTGGTCACGCTCGCCGAGACCGACGCCCTCGTGGGGGACCTTGTCAACCTGGGCTACGGCGAGGAGGTGCGCATCGACGACCTCGCCCGCTACGTCCTGGAGGCGGTGGGGCGCACCGACCTCAAGCCTGTCCACGGAGCCGAGCGCCCCGGGGACATCCCGCGCCTGTGTGTGCGGGTGGAGCGCGCCGCGCCCCGTTACGG
>CAYNLL010000009.1:0-20334 GCA_964398015.1 uncultured Opitutaceae bacterium
AGATCTATGGCGTAGCGGCTAGGCCGGCCGTGGTCCATGAGGTGGCCGGGGCGTTCTGCGGGAATCAGGGCGTTGATCCCAGTGAATTTGGGATGTTTGGATTCGTGCGCGATGGCCGGGAGGCGATCCAGCATCTGATGGAGGTCGCAAGCGGACTCGATTCCCAAGTCATCGGTGAGACGGAGATCCTAGGGCAGGTGAAGCGGTCCTATGCCAGCGCCCAGGAAAGAGGGTCGGCAGGTCCGGTGCTTAACCGTCTCTTCCAGAAGTGCTTCCAGGCCGCCAAGCACGTGCGCACCCACACGGCTGTTTCAACCGGCCAGGTGAGCGTCGCCAATCTGGCGGTGGACCTCGCCCTCAATATCTTCGGCGACCTCGAACGCACCCGCGTGCTGCTGGTGGGGGCGGGGGCGATGGGCGAAAAGGCGGGCAAGGCCTTTGCAAGCCGCGGAGCCAATGAGTTTTGCGTGTGCAGCCGCACGTTGGAGACTGCGGGCGAACTCGCCGGGGAGCTCGGCGCAGCCGTGCTGCCGTTCGAGGAGAGGGAGAGCCGCCTCGAGGACTGGGATGTCGTCGTCTGCTCGACGTCGGCGTCGGGGACCGTGATTTCGGCCGATGCTGTTCGCAAAGCGGCGGGCCGCCGTGCAGCAAGGCCCCTTTTGTTTGTAGACCTCGCGATGCCCAGGGACGTCGAGGCCGCCGTGGCGGACGCGGGCAACGTCTTCCTCTACAATCTCGAGGACCTCGCCCGGATTACGGACAAGAATCGCGAGTCGCGGACGGCGGAGGCGGAGCGGGCCAGGCAGATCCTCGTGCCGCGGAGCGAGGCCCTGTGGGGTCACATTCGGCGCCAGATCGGCGCGGAAGGCGCGGATGAGCCCGAGGGCTCGCGCGGGAACAACGCTCCGGTGCAGGGCGTGCGAGCGGCGGCGTTTGGGTGAACGGGCATTCCGCCGCTCCTCTACCATGGTTCTTCCCATAGATTCCACTTCGGGCCCCGCGGCACCGCTCGACCTCGATCTTATTCGGAAATACTCGGTCGCGGGCCCGCGCTATACCTCCTATCCTCCGGCGACCCGGTTCAGGCAGGACGTCACGGCGGAGCAATTTGGCGCCGCGATCGCCGCGGACAACCAACCGGGTGCGGGCCCGCTCTCGCTCTATTTCCACCTGCCGTTCTGCGAGTCTCTCTGCTGGTATTGCGGCTGCAACACGGTCATCACGCGCCGGCGCGACGCCGCGCGCGAATACGTCAACGACCTCGCCCGCGAGGTCGCGATGACCGCCGCGCTGATCGACCGCGAGCGTCCGGTGACGCAGGTCCACCTCGGAGGCGGCACGCCGACCTACCTTCCCCCCGCGGATCTGGCCGAGCTCGGGCTGCTGATCAACAAGCACTTCAATCTCGCGGAGGATTGCGAGTTCGGCGTGGAAATCGATCCGCGGCGGTTGACCCGCGAGCACGTGGAGGCCCTGAGCGTGATCGGGGCCAACAGGGCATCGCTCGGGATCCAAGACACCGATCCGAGGGTCCAGCTCGCCATCCACAGGTGGCAGCCCTACAGGCTCAATCGCCAGGCGGTGGACTGGCTGCGGGAGGCAGGGTTCAAGTCGGTGAGCGTCGACCTGATCTATGGACTGCCGCTCCAGACGCCCGCCTCGTTCGAGAAGACCATCGACGAAGTCTTTCAGCTGGGCCCGGACCGTCTTTCCGTCTTCAGCTACGCCCATGTGCCCTGGTTGCGGCCGGCGCAGAAGATCTTTGACGCGAGGGGGGGGCTCCCGGCTCCCGAGGAGAAGCTGGCGATGTTCGCGCTGGCCCACGCCAAGCTCACGGCGGCGGGGTACGTGGACATCGGGCTGGACCATTTTGCAAAGCCTGGCGACGAGCTCGCCCTCGCGCGCGAAAGCGGAAACCTGCAGCGAAATTTCCAAGGCTACAGCACCTCCGCCGGCGCCTCGCTCTACGGCTTTGGGGTCTCGTCGATCTCGTCGACAGAGGGCAGCTACCGCCAGAATCTCAAGAGCTTGGACGATTGGAGGGCGGCCCTCGACGCGGGGCGCCTGCCCACCGAGCGCGGGCTGATGCTGAGCGACGAGGACCGCCGCCGCCGCGCCCTGGTGATGGGCATCATGTGCGAGCGGCGGCTGGACTATGGGGCGCTCTCCCGCGAGCTCGGGGTGGACGTCGCCCGGACCTATGCCGAAGAGATCGCCAGCCTGGCGGACCTTGAAGCCGACGGCCTCCTGAGGCGCACGGACGCGGGCATGGAGGTGCTTCCCCTGGGGGCGCCGCTGCTTCGGGTGATAGCGATGCGCTTTGATGCGACGCAGTATGCCGAGGGCGGCGGGCATCATTCGAAGACCATCTGAGGCGCGGGCGCCGCAAGATCCGCCAATAAATGCGCAAAGCCTGCCAACGGGCGCGGAGCAATCCGGCCGGCCCGTCGGCTAGAATGGTTTCCATGGCCGTCATACCCCTCACCCTCACCATCAGCCTCGCGCTGGTGCTTACGTTCGTCGTCTTCTTCCTCCGAGAGCATGAGCGCGGACGCCGAGGCGGCGCCGAGAGAGACTCGCTCATGCCGCTGGCGGAGGAGGTGCGTCGGCCCGTCCCCGGGCCCGGCGCGTCCGGCCCGGGCAGCCTGCCCCCGGTCTGACTCGACTCCTTCCGGCCATGTCCAACGAGAAAAAGACCATAGAATTCAACGACCAGATTGTCCGCCAGTTCCTGGTGGTGACCGTGGTCTGGGCCGCCGTGGCGATGCTGGTGGGCGTGCTGATCGCGGCCCAGCTCAACTTCTGGCAGCTGAACTTCAACACCTCCTGGCTGACGTGGAGCCGACTGCGGCCGCTGCATACCAACGCCGCCATCTTCGCCTTCGTCGGCAACATGATGTTTGCGGGCATCTACTACTCGACGCAGCGCCTCGTGAAGGCGCGGCTCGCCAGCGACGTCCTTTCGCAGCTCCATTTCTGGCTGTGGCAGGCGATCATCGTCGCCGCGGCCGTGACGCTGCCCCTCGGCCTCACCCGCGGCAAGGAGTACGGCGAGCTGATCTGGCCGATCAACGTCATGGTCGTGATCGTCTGGGTCATCTTCGCGGTCAACTTCTTCTGGACGCTGGCCCGGCGCAACGAGCCCAGCCTCTACGTCGCGATTTGGTTCTACATCGCGACGATCATCACCGTGGCGATGCTTTACATCGTCAACCACCTGTCGATCCCCACGAGCTTCACGCACAGCTACGGGGTGTTCGGCGGCGTCCAGGACGCCCTTGTGCAGTGGTGGTACGGGCACAACGCCGTGGCCTTCTTCCTCACCACGCCGATCCTCGGCATCATGTACTACTTCCTGCCTAAGGCGGCGGAGCGCCCGGTCTATTCGTACCGGCTCTCGGTGGTCCACTTCTGGTCGCTGGTCTTCGTCTACATCTGGGCCGGGCCCCACCACCTCCTCAACACCGCCCTCCCAAACTGGCTGCAGACCCTCGGGATGACGTTCTCCCTCATGCTGTGGGCGCCGTCGTGGGGCGGCATGCTCAACGGCCTGCTGACCCTGCGAGGGGCTTGGGACAAGGTCCGCACCGACCCGGTGCTCAAGTTCTTCGCCGCGGGCGTGACGTTCTACGGCATGGCCACCTTCGAGGGGCCCCTGCTGTCGATTCGCTCCGTCAACGCGCTGGCGCACTACACGGACTGGATCATAGGCCACGTCCACGTCGGCACCCTCGGATGGAACGGCTTCATGGCCGCGGGCATGATCTACTGGATGCTTCCGCGACTCTGGAGCAAGCCGCTCTACTCGGTCCCGCTGGCAAACCTCCACTTCTGGATCGGTCTCGTCGGCATCCTGCTCTACGTCGCGGCCATGTGGACGAGCGGGATCACGCAGGGCGTCATGCTCAACGGCACGACCGACAACGGCACCGTCCTGGCGTACCCCAACTTCATCGACACCCTGAACGTGATCCGCCCGATGATGCTGATGCGGGTGATCGGCGGCGCGCTTTACCTCGCGGGCTGGCTCCTGCTGGCCTACAATTTCGTGCGCACCGTGAAGGGTGCCCGCCCCGTGAACGGGAGCATCGAGGTCTACGTCGAACAGGCCCCAGCGGCGGGCGAGCCCAAGGCCCTGGGAATCCTGGGTTCGATCTTCAACCCGCCCGTGCTCTTCTCGCTGTTCGCCTTCGGGTTCGCCTGCGCCTGGATGTTTGGCGGCGACCTCCTCAAGATCGCGGGAATCGTCGGCGTGATCTTCTGCGTCGTCCTGGCATACGTCCACTTCGAGTCGCGCGGCAGGAGCTGGTCCGCGTGGTACGACCGCCTCCTCGTCACTGCGATGCCGTTCACGCTGCTCACGCTCATCGCGGTCATCGCGGGCGGCCTCATCCAGATCATACCGACCATTGTGGCGCAGCAGGCCGCCAACGTGGAGGACCGGCGCCAGATCCCGTACACGCCCCTCGAGCTCGCGGGCCGTGACCTCTACGTGAGCGACGGGTGCTACCTGTGCCATTCGCAGATGATCCGCACGCTGGTGCCCGACGTCCTGCGCTACGGAGACTATTCGCGGCTCGGCGAGTCGATCTACGACCACCCCTTCCAGTGGGGCTCCAAGCGCAACGGGCCGGACCTTGCGCGCGTCGGCGGCAAGTACCCGAACATCTGGCACCTCCGGCACCTCCAGGATCCCCGGTCGATCTCTGCCGGATCGAACATGCCGAACTTCCAGTGGCTGTTGACCGACAAGCTCGACCTGTCGGTCCTGCCCAAGAAGATCTCCGTCATGCGCACGCTCGGCGTGCCGTATCCGCAGATGTCCGACTCCCTGGTGATCGCAAACGCGAAGGCCCAGGCGGCCCAGATTTCCGACGACCTGCTCGCCGCAGGTGCGAACGTGGCTCCCGACAAGGAAGTCATTGCCCTCATCGCCTACCTACAGGAGCTCGGGAAGTTCGAGCCCGTGAAGCAGAAGGTGCCCGAGCAGGGCTCCCGCCTTAACGACTAATCCCCGCCATGTTCCAACGCCTCATTCTCGAAGACTCGGCCGCGCTCTACACGATCGCCGCCTTTTCCGTGGCCTCCTCAATCTTCGCCGCGGTCGCCTGGCGCGCCCTGCGCATGCAGCGGTCACAGGTCGACCGTTTTGCCAATCTGCCATTCGAAACCGAAACACCCGCAAGCCAGCATGAGCGCAGACCAGAATCCAACGTCAACTGAGCCGGAAGTCCGCCCGCATGTCTACGACGGCATTCGGGAATTCAACAACCGGCTGCCCAACTGGTGGCTGTTCACCCTGTACGGGGCCATCGTCTTCTGGATAGGCTATTGGAGCTACTACGAGTGGTTCCGCGTCGAGCCCGAGGGACCGGCGCGCCTGGAGATCGCGATGTCGCGCATAGAGGCGTCCAAGCTGCAGGCGACGTCCTCCATCGACGACCCGAGCCTGTGGGCGATGAGCCGCAACCCGGTCTTCGTCGATTCCGGACGCCAGATCTTCAACGCCAACTGTATCCCGTGCCATCTCGCGAGCCTCAGGGGAAAGAGCGAGAGCGCGGCGGCGATCGGTCCCGACCTCACCGACCAGATCTGGATCCATGGAGGCCACCCGACAGACGTCTACCGCACGGTCACCGAGGGGGTGCCCCTTAAGGGGATGCCGACCTGGGGTCCCGTGCTGGGTCCGAAGCGGATCTCCGAGGCGGTGGCCTACGTCATGAGCCACCACCAGGAGGGCGAGCCCATCATCGATGCGGCGAGCCTCCCGCCAAAATAGCGAATGCAGCACACGTCTCCCACGCCCCCCGTCCGAGACGTCCTAACCACAGTCAGAGAGGA
Organism: uncultured Opitutaceae bacterium; assembly: GCA_964398015.1. Lineage (GTDB taxonomy): Bacteria > Verrucomicrobiota > Verrucomicrobiia > Opitutales > Opitutaceae > Palsa-1447. The sequence continues at coordinate 5,842 of CAYNLL010000009.1, forward strand.
CGGCTCGCGCCGGTTTCTCTTCCCCGCCGACGCGCACGGGCGCTTCCTCAGCGGGCGGCGCGCGGCGGCCCTGGTCCTCATCGGCATCTACCTGCTCCTGCCGTGGATCAGGGTGGGGGGCTACCCGGCCGTGTTCCTCGACGTCCTGGACAGGCGTTTCCACCTCTTCGGCCTCACGCTTGCGGCGCAGGACCTATGGCTTCTGTTCTTCCTGATCAGCGGCGTCGGCTTCGGCCTCTTCTTCGTGACGGCCCTGTTCGGGCGCCTCTGGTGCGGCTGGGCCTGTCCGCAGACGGTGTTCCTCGACCACGTGTACCGCAGGGTGGAGCGGTGGATCGAAGGCGACTCGATCGAGCGCCGGGCCCTGGACGCCGCTCCGTGGAGGACCGGCAAGATCGCGCGCCGGGCGGCGAAGCACGCGATCTTCCTCGTGGTCTCGGCCGCGATCGCCCACATGTTCCTCTCCTACTTCGTCTCGATCCCCGCGCTCTGGGGCATGATGAGCGACGCGCCCACCAAGAACTGGAGCGCGTTCGTCTTCATTTCGGTCGCCACGGGGATCGTCTACTTCAATTTCGCCTGGTTCAGGGAGCAGCTCTGCATCGTCGTTTGCCCCTACGGACGCCTCCAGTCGGCGCTCACCGACGACCACACGCTGGTCATCGGCTACGACACCTCTCGCGGCGAGCCCCGCGGCAAGCAGGGCACGCCGGGCGCGGGGGACTGCGTGAGCTGCGACCGCTGCGTCAAGGTGTGCCCCACGGGGATCGACATCCGCCAGGGGCTCCAGCTCGAGTGCATCGGCTGCGCGGCCTGCATCGACGCATGCGACGACGTGATGCAGCGTCTCGGGCGCAGGCCCGGCCTCGTGCGCTACGACTCGCTGTCCGGCCTCTCGGGGCGCGCCACCCGCTGGATTCGACCCAGGACAATGCTCTACGGCGTCCTGCTCGCCGCCGGGGTGGGCGTGGCCAGCTGGAGTATAGGCGGAATCAGGCCGGCCTTTCTCGGCGTCACGCGCATGATCGGGGCGCCCTACTACGTCGACGGCGGCGTCGTGCGCAACCAGTTCCTCGTGCGCCTGGTGAACAAGCGCTCCAGGCCCGTGGCCCTCATCCTCTCCGTTCGCGGCCTCCCTCCCGGCGCCCGCGCGAACGGAATCGATGCGCCGGTGACCATGGCGGCCCTGGGAGAGGAGGTCCGGCCCCTCATCGTGCAGGAGCCGCGCGGCCAGTATTCGGTCCCCTTTGTGTTCGAGGTCGACGTCGCGGATGCCTCCGGATCCTTCCGCCTCTCCCGGACCATGGAATTCCTGGGCCCTGAGCCCGTATCCGATGCGCCGGCGCCCGCTCCGCGGGACGCGGCAGACACCCATGGGAGCGGCGCGGCTCATCCGTAGCCTGCTCCGGCCACGCGTCGCGTGGTGGTTCGTTGCGGCCATCGTGCTGCACGTCGCCGCCTGGTGCGCCTGGTTCACGATCGCCTCCCGGCACCCCGTGTCCGACGTGCCGCTGGCTACGTCGCGCTGACCATGGAATACGCGAGCATAAGCTCACCGGAGGCCGCGTTCATCGCGGGGCTCGTCACGAGCCTGCACTGCGCGGGAATGTGCGGCCCGCTGGCCTGCGCGGTCATGCCGGTGCGGCGGGAGCAGGGGGACGTCTCCACGGCGGCCACGAGCTACCACCTGGCGCGCCTTATCGCCTATGCCGCCCTTGGCGCCGCCGCCGGCGGCCTAGGCCGCCTTCCCCTAGCATGGATGTCGTCCTCCGTCCTCAGGTGGCTCCCGTGGCTGGGCGTCCTGTTTTTCGTGGGCCTCGCTCTGCGATGGGACCGGCATTGGCCGAGAGTGCCGGTCCTGGGGCGGATCTTCGCAAGGGTCTCGGGGCACTTCCGCGGCTATCCCCCTGCCGCGGCCTCGGCCGCCCTCGGATTTGCGACCCCGCTGCTTCCGTGCGGCCCCCTGTACTTCCTCCTGGCACTGGCCCTGCTCTCCGGCACCCCTCTGCGCGGGGCCGAGTTCATGCTCGCCTTCGGCCTCGGCACGGTGCCGCTGCTCTGGCTGGCCCAGACCCAGTTTGGCCGCCTGCAAAGGAGGATAAAGCCGCTGTGGAACGACCGCCTACGCATCGGCCTGGCCCTTACGGCCGCGCTGGTGGCGGCGTGGCGGTTGCGCGGCACGCTTGGAGGAGGGGGCCCCGACGGCTCGTCGCTCGTATGCTTCTAGAGGAGGCACCCGCCAAGCCGGAGCGCCGGAGCGCCGCGTGCCATCACTGCGGCGCCCCGCTGGCCGACCCTCGACTGGCGGCTGCCGGCTTCTGCTGCAGCGGCTGCGCCTACGTCCACCGGCTCGTGCTCGAGCACGGCCTGGACGCCTACTACAAGATCAAGGATCCGATCACGGCGCCCGCCGGCGCGGCGGTCTTCGAGCCCAGAAACTACGCGTGGCTCAGGGAGCTTCAGCGGGAGGCCGAGGAGCGCGCCGCGGGCCGCGTCCCGGAGCTGATGCTCGGCATCCAGGGCGTCTCCTGCGCGGGCTGCGTGTGGCTGATCGAGCGGATCTTCATGCAGGAGGCCGGCGCCCGCGACATCGTCGTGAACGCCCAGCTCGGCTCGGCGAGGCTGCGCTGGATCCCGGGCTCCTTTGACGCCTCGGAATGGGCGCGACGGCTCCAGTCCTTCGGCTACCTCCTGGGCCCGGCCGGGGACGGGCCCGCGGTGCTCGAGAGCTCGGGTCTGGTGAGGCGCATCGGGCTGTGCGGGGCATTCGCGCTCAACGTGATGCTTTTCGCCCTTCCCGCGTACTTTGGGATGCGCGCGGACTTCCCCTACGCGGGCCTTTTCCGGCTGCTGTGCCTTGTGTTCGCGACGCTCAGCGTGCTCACCGGAGGCAGCTATTTCATCGGCCGGGCCTACCACGCGCTGCGCGCCGGGGTGATGCACATCGATCTTCCGATCGCGATGGGGATTGTGGGGGCCTACGGCGCCACGGTGTGCGGCTGGTTCTTTGGATCGAGCCGGCTCTTCTTCGCGGATTTTGTCGCCACCTTTGTCCTGCTCATGCTGATCGGGCGTTGGACCCAGGTCTCGGCCGTGGAGCGGAACCGCCGCCTCCTCCTGCGCCAGCAGCCGGTGCCGTCCCGGATTCGGCTCGACGGCGGGCTCGATGTGGCGCGCGAGCAGCTCGAGGTCGGCCAGGTCATGCTCATCGGCCCGGGCGAGACCGTACCCGTGGAGGCCCAGCTGGCGGACGCGACCGCGGCGTTCTCCCTGGCCTCGATCAGTGGGGAGGCGGAGTCGCGGGTGTACCGCGCGGGCCAGCATGTCCCGGCGGGCGCGGTGAAGCTGGACCGCTCAGTCGCGAGGCTTTGCGCGAAGCAACCCTGGAGCCGATCGCTGCTCGCCCAGCTCATAGCGCCCTCCCAGAGGGACAGCGCGCGCCACCTCCTGCTCGAGCGCGTCGTCCGCGGCTACGTGGTGGGCATCATCGCGGCGGCCGCGGTTGCGGGAGGCGCGTGGCTCCTGGTGGGACGCGACCCGGGGCGCGCGGGCGCGGTGGCGATCGCTGTCCTTGTGGTCTCGTGCCCGTGCGCGATAGGCCTTGCGCTTCCGCTGGCCGACGAGATGGCCACGGCGTCCCTTCGGCGCAAAGGCGTCTTTGTGCGCGATAACGACCTCTGGGCAAAGCTTGGCCGCGTGAAGAAGATCATCTTCGACAAGACGGGGACCCTGACGCTTGAGAGCCCGGTGCTGCTCAACCCGGAGGCGCTGGGCTCGCTCGGGCCCGCGCAGTGTGCGGCGCTATTTGCGCTCGTGCAGGAAAACCTCCATCCCATCGGCCGCTGCCTTCACGAGGCGATCCTGGCCGGAGGAGGGTGCTCCGCCCTGGCGGGCGCGGTGGAGGAGGAGGTGGGTTCGGGCGTCTGGCTCGGACCGTGGAGCCTCGGGCGCGCGGGTTGGCGCGACGCGGGGGCGCCGGGGACCGAGACCGTTTTTGCTCACAGGGGAGCGACCGTTGCGCGGTTCCATTTTGCCGACGCCGCCCGCCCGGGGGCGGCGTCGGAACTGGCGGTGCTCTCCGATTGGGGCTACGGCGTCTACATCCTGAGCGGGGACCGCCGCGAAAAGGTGCAGGCGCTCGCCTCCGAGCTCGGCCTGCCGTGGTACCGCGCGCTGGGAGAGCTCACGCCCGGGGAGAAGGCGCGCTGGATAGAGACCCATGCGGGGGATGACGCGCTCATGCTGGGCGACGGGGCGAACGACAGCCTCGCCTTTGACCGGGCGCTTTGCCGCGGCACACCCGTGATCCACCGCGGCGTCCTCGAGGCGAAAGCCGACTTCTACTACCTGCGCAGGGGAATTGGAGGGATCCGCGAGCTTCTCGCCACCGAGCGGACGCGCAGGAGGGTCCAGGGCGCGATCATCGTCTTCTCGGTCGCCTACAACGTGGCGGCGTGCGGGTTCGCGATGGCCGGACGCGTGAACCCCCTCGTCGCCGCCGTGCTGATGCCGGCCAGCTCCCTCGCGTCCCTGGCGATCGTCAGCATCGGGATGCGCTCCACCCACCGCCTGGGAGCGGGTTCCTAGGCCTCGCCTCAGTCGGAGAGCAGCTCGGCCCCTTCTATCACGAGGAGGCGGGTCTTCGTGCGGACGCCGCCCGGCGCGGAGAAGCCCGTCATCCGGTCGTCAGCGGAGACGACGCGGTGGCAGGGCACGAGGAGGGGCCAGGGGTTTGCGGCCAGCGCGGCGCCGACGGCGCGCGCGCCCTCGGGCCCGAGGGCAAGCGAGCGGGCGATGTCGCCGTAGGTGGTCTTGAATCCCGGCTTGGTCGACTGCGCCTGCAGGAGGACCGCCCTCTGGAACGCGCTCGCTCGGGACCAGTCGATCGGGACGTCCGAGAAATCCTGCAGGCGGCCACCGAGGTGCTGCTGCACCCTCGTGACGACCTGGAGCACCCACGGCGGCGCCTCCGTTGCGGGCCCTCCCCAGGCGTCGCGGGCACACAGGCGCGCCTCGGTGAGCGCCTCGGTGTCCCCGGGCAGCTGGAACCCCGTCACGCCGGAGTCGCCCCACGCAAGGCCGCAGGCCCCTAGGGGTGTGGGAAACAGGAGGTGGGGCATCGCGGGGCGCCGGGCCTAACGCTTGAGCCGAAGGAGGCGCTCGCCCGCGGCATGGAGCGTCTCGGGCTTCTTCGCGAAGTTGAGCCGGATGAACCGGTTCTCGCCAGGGGCGAAGAAGCTTGAGCCGGGGACGGGCGCAACGCCTATCTCCCTGGCCATCCAATGGGAGAACTCGACGTCGGACTTCCAGCCGAACGGCGAGATGTCGACCATCACGAAATAGGCGCCCTCAGGCCGCGTGTAGGCGAGGCCGGTGCGGTCCAGGTAGCCGAGCAGCACGTCGCGCGACAGGGCGTAGACGCGCGCGAGTTCGTCGTAGTAGGCGTCCGGGAAGCCCAGCACCGAGACGACGGCATGCTGGAGGGGCGCGGCGGCGCCCACGGTCAGGAAGTCGTGAACCTTGCGCGCCTGGGCGATGATCGCGGGCGCCGCATGCACGTAGCCCAGCCTCCATCCCGTGATCGAGAACGTCTTCGACAGCGAGGAGCACATGAGGGTGCGCTCGGCCATCCCCGGCAGCGCGGAGAAATAGGTGTGCCTGTGCGGCGGGAAGACGATGTGCTCGTACACCTCGTCGGTCAGCACGAACACGTCGAACTCCTCGGCGAGCGCCGCGAGGACCTCGAGCTCGGCCCGCGTGAACACCCGGCCGCAGGGATTCGACGGATTGCAGAGGACGAACGCCTTCAGCCCGGCGGCAAAGGCGCGGCGCAGCTCGTCCGGGTCGAAGCGGTAGTGTGGGGGATGGAGGGGGACGAGGACCGGATGGGCGCCGCAGAGGATCGCGTCGGCCGAGTAGTTTTCATAGAAGGGCGAGAAGAGGCCCACCCTGTCTCCGGGGTCGCACACCGTCATCATGGCCACCATCATTGCCTCGGTCGCTCCGCAGGTGACGACGAGCTCGCTCGACTCCTCCACATTCAGGCCGGTGAAGCGCCGGAGCTTTGCCGCCAGGGCGCCCCTCAGCTCCGGGGCGCCCCACGTGATGGCGTACTGGTGTCGGCCTGCGTCCATCGCGTCCTTGCCCGCCTGCACCAGCTCGGGCGGCGGGTCGAAGTCGGGAAACCCCTGTGAGAGGTTGATCGCCCCGTGGCGCTGCGCCACGCGGGTCATCTCGCGGATCAGCGACTCGGTGAAAGTTGAGGTTCGAAGTGAGGTGCGCGGCATCGTCTAGGTTCCGGCCCCTGGCGGGGCGCGGTCAGGGAGGCGCGGAACGGCTGCCCCCGGGGGGACAAACAATGCGCGGCCGGGAGGCTGAAGCAACACGTAGAAAGCGGGCGGCCGCTGCCTTCAGAGGTAACCCTCGTCCTTTTCCCAGATGCTCGAGCTCACGCGCCTGTTGCGAAAGCTGCAGCTCGGGAAGGCCTTCTCGAGGTACTCGCACAGCTCCTCCGGGGAGACGCCCCGGAGAAGGGCCACGCGGTTGGCGATGGACCAGAGCGTCTCGATCTCGTGGTTGCCCGCCAGGGCCCAGGCCTCCTCCGGCGAGGACAGCAGGCCCCGCCTGCGGGCGGAAAGCACCTCCCGCTTTGCTTCGAGGATTACCTCCGAGAGCAGCATGACGTTCGGTCTGGGCGGGTCTCCAGCATGGGGTGTTGCCGGAGAGCGGGGTGTCCGCCGGCGTCGCGAAGGATGCGCCCCCGGCGGACGGGACGCAAGTCCGTGGCCGGCGCGCGGCTACTGCGGGGTTCCCTGGATGTGGGCCTGCTCCGCGCTGATCGCCTGGGTCTGCTCCCGCGCCTCCCGCTCGCCCTGCTCCCTGAAGGCGGCAGCGGCCACCACGTCGCTGAACCGGATGCCGGAGCTCACGAGCTTCGGCGGTCCGCCCACGAACTCGAGGTCGAGCCTCTGGCCCGCCTTCACGTGGCGGAGCTTGCCGATCAGCTCCTCGGAGGTGCTGTAGGTGACGACGGCCGTGTCCGAGGCGAGCGATCCGGGGCCGCTGCTCTCCAGCGAGCTTTTTATGGCGGCGCCATGGTCGTGCCACACGAGGAGGATCCCAAACGCCGCGGCCACGATCAGGATGTTTCTTAGCAGTTGCATATGAAGGGGATGCCGGCTCGATGCCTAGCGGGTTCGGCAGCGGGATGCAATGCCTCAGCGGGACCCAACGGCCTGCGCGCGCGAAATCGAGGGCTGGCTTGGCCCTCTGCGCGCGTCTACGCTGCCTCCGATGACCACTCCCGTGTGTGGCGTCGGACTGGAGGCGACCACGAAACCGGCGGCTCCCACCTACTGGCTGACCCGGTTCGCCCTCCTGCGCCTCCTGGGAGCGGTCTATGCGGTCGCGTTCCTGGTGGCTGCGAAGCAGATCCTTCCGCTCATCGGCTCGGACGGCCTCCTTCCGGTGGGGTCGTTCCTCGACCGCGTCAGGGAGACGCTCGGTTCGACAGGCGCGGGGTTCGAGCGCCTGCCGTCGATCTTCTGGCTGGGCCATTCGGACGGGGCGCTCGTCGCGGCGGCGTGGACTGGCTTCGCGCTCTCGTGCGTGGTCGTGGCCGGTTATGCGAACGCTCCGATTCTCGCGGTGCTTTGGGCCCTCTACCTCTCCTTTGTCCATGTGGGGCAGGATTGGTACGGGTACGGCTGGGAATACCAGCTGCTGGAGACCGGCTTCCTCGCCCTCTTCCTTTGCCCCATTCTGGACCCGAGGCCGTTCCCCGCGAGGGAGCCGCCGGTCGCCGTCATATGGCTCTTTCGGTGGCTGATCTTCCGGATCATGCTGGGGGCCGGGCTGATCAAGATCCGCGGCGACCCGTGCTGGCGCGACCTCTCGGCGCTGTTCTACTACTTCGAGACGCAGCCCATCCCCAATCCCCTGAGCCGGTGGTTTCATTTCCTGCCCCATTGGGAGCTCGAGCTGGGCGTAGTCTTCAACCACGTCGCGGAGCTGGCCGCGCCCTGGTTCGTCCTCGGCCCGAGGAGGGCGCGGCATGCCGCCGGCGCCGTGATCGTCCTCTTCCAGGGCGTCCTCATCCTGAGCGGCAACCTGTCGTTCCTGAACTGGCTCACCCTGGTCCCGGCTCTCGCCTGCTTCGACGACACGCTCTGGGCCCGGATCCTCCCCGGGCGGCTCGTGGCGGCGGGGGAGAGGGCGAGGGCGTCTGCCCGGCCGAGCGCGCCCATGGCCGCGGCGGGATGGGCCGCCGCGGCGTTGGTCGCGTTCCTCAGCGTCAAGCCGGTGGCGAACCTGTTCTCGCCCCACCAGGTGATGAACGCGTCGTTCGACCCGCTGGAGCTCGTGAACACCTATGGCGCCTTTGGCTCGATCGGTCGGGAGCGGACAAACGTCGTCTTCGAGGGGACGGACGCGAGGGCGCCCGACGAATCCGCCGTGTGGAAGCCCTACCCGTACCGCGGGCTGCCGGTCGACGTGGCCCAGCGGCCGCCCCAGATCGCGCCGTACCAGCTCAGGCTCGACTGGCAGATGTGGTTTGCAGCCATGGCCTCGCCTCGCGACTACCCGTGGACGCTGCACCTCGTCTGGAAGCTCCTGGAAAACGATCCGGGAGCCGTGGGCCTCTTCGCCGCCAATCCCTTCCCGGGGAGGCCCCCCAGGTTTGTGCGGGCCGTCGCATACGACTACCGCTTCGCGGGCCCGGGCGAGACTGGCGGGCCGTGGTGGACGCGCAGGCGCCTGGGCCTCTGGCTCCCGCCGCTCTCCGCCGACTCGGCGCAGCTCAAGCGTTTCCTCGCGGCCTACGGCTGGATCGCCCCCCCGGCCGCCCCTCCCGGAACATGATCGGCGGGGGGGGCGCCGTCGGCGCAACCGCCCGACGCGTTCAGCGGGGTGTGCCGGCCGGTTCCGGCACGGCCATCCCGTCCGCCCGGGGATCGGAGGCGCCGTAGTTGGTGCCCGTCCCAGAATCGTGGAGGATCGCCTGGCCGCGCCCCATCTCCTGCGTGTACGCGCGGCGAAGCGCGATCTGGTGCCCGAGCTCGGAAAGCTGCTGGAGTGTCGATGCGGGAACGCGCGACTCGATCGAGACATCCAGCCCGTTGGCCGTGCGCTTGGTGAAGCGCGGCGCCTCCAGCGCGGCCTGAATGTTCATCCCGTAGTCGACAAAATTGGAGACAAACTGCGCGTGCGCCAGCGGTTGGTTGGCTCCGCCCATGATGCCGAAGCCGATGTGCTGGTCGCCGCGCTCCATGAAGGCCGGGATGATGGTGTGGAACGGGCGCTTTCCTCCGGCGAGGACGTTGGGATGGCCGGGCTCCAGCGTGAAGCAGCCCCCGCGGTTCTGAAGGACAAAGCCCGTGCCCTCGGCGGTGATCCCGGAGCCGAACTCGGAGTAGACGCTCTGGATCCAGCTCGCGATGTTGCCGTCGCGGTCCACCACGGTCAGGTAGGTCGTGTCGCTTCCCACCGGGAGGCCGGGCGCGACGTTTCCATTCGCCTGGTTCGGGTTGATCAGCGCGGCCCGCTCGCGGGCGTACGCCTTCGAGAGCAGGCGCTCCACCGGGGCGCGGTAGGTGCGGGGATCGGCGTCGTAGCGCCGGACGTCGGCGTAGGAGAGCTTCATCGCCTCGATCCGCTTGTGCATCTCGGTCGCGCTGAACGCGCCGAGCGGCGTCGCCGGGCTCGTCTCCATGATGTTGAGCATCTCGAGGGCCGCGATGCCCTGGCTGTTGGGCGGCAGCTCGTACACGCGCCACCCTCGGTAGTCGATCGATACCGGGTCGACCCATTCGGACGAGAAGGAGGCGAGGTCGCCCGCCGTCAGGGTGCCCCCCAGTTCCTGCGACGACCTCAGGATCGCCGCGGCGATCTCGCCCCGGTAGAACCCGTCGGGACCGTTCTCGGCGATGAGGCGAAGGGTGCCCGCCATGTCGGAGTTGCGGAAGAGCTCCCCCTCCCGGGGCGGCCGCCCCTTCGGCAGGAACACCCTCGCCGATTCGGGATTGGCCGACAGCTTCGCGACATTCGCGCCGTCGGCCCACGATTCGGCGATTCCTTCGGACACAGGGAATCCGTGCTCGGCGTAGAAGATCGCCGCCTCGAACAGTTCCCTCCAGGGCAGCTTCCCAAAGCGCTGGTGCATCCGGGCCCAGCCCTCGACCGCCCCGGGCACCGTGACGCTCTGGATCCCCTCCTGGGGCATCGCCCTTACGCCCTTTGCCGCGAGGAACTCGGGCGAGAGCCCCTTCGGCGCGGGCCCGGACGCGTTCAGCCCGGTGAGCTTGCCGCCCTTCGCTTCCCAATAGATCACAAAGAGGTCTCCCCCGGGCCCGTTCTTCATCGGCTCGACGACGGAGAGCACCGCGTTCGCGCAAATCGCTGCGTCTGCCGCGGAGCCGCCGTGTGCAAGGATCTGGGCCGCGGCCTGCGAGGCCAGCGCCTGGCTGGTCGCGGCGATGCCCTGCTGGGTGATCACCATAGAGCGCCCGTAGCTGCGTCCATAGCCGGCAAAACCGCGATCCTGTGCCGAGACGGGCGCAACCGAGGCCAGAAATGCCGCGACAACGGGTAGGGGCTTCATTTGGGGCGGGGCCGGGGCCGCCGCCACCTTCGAAGGCCAACCCTTGAAAGTCACCCCAAAAACTTCGGGGGCGCGTTGCGCCGTTGGGGACGACCGGGGGCCCTGCCACGGGTCCGTTGCCCGCGCCCGTCCCTTCTGCCTGGCCGGATGCCGCGGCAGGAAAAACGACGCCCTCTCCAAATTTCGGCCGGGGCTCGCCCGCTAGAGACGCGGGAAATGGGACACGAGAAACCGTGAGCCGCTCGCGGTCAGGTGTGCGCTGTCGTAGACGATCAGCGTGTCCGGAGTGTCCCCCGTGCGGACCAGGAAACCCTCCTGGTCCCGGAGGATGGAGCAGGGCGAGACGTAGTCGACTCCGAGGCGGCGGCACATGTCGGCCATGAGCGCGTCGATGCGAAGCGCCTCCGGAGCAACACCGTGGCTCAACCTGAAGGGCACCGGGCTGTTCCTGTGCCTGCGGACGAAGTTGAACAGCTGCTGCTGAAGGCTGCCGATCCAGTGGGGCATCGGGCCGACGACGACGACGTGGCGCACGCCCGCCGCCCGCAGGGCACCAATCGTCTCCTCGACGTCCCCCCATTCATACCTCTGCCAATCCGCCTCGAGAACAACACACTCCGGCTGGGTGCGCCGGATCGAGTCCAGCACAAACTCGCTCACTCGCCTCGCGTTGCCCGGGTTAAAGCGGCTCCCAAGGAAGGGAGGGGTCACCGCCGCGGTCCTCTCGACGATGTTGTAGGCGCCACCATAGACCGCGCTCATACCGGGGTAGAGGGCGGCGGCGTGCGAGTCCCCCCAGAGGTAGAGGGTCGGCTTTCCAGGGACGGCGTCGTCGGGCGAGACCTTGAAATCCCGCTCGTCCTGCATGCCCATGAGAAAGTAGGTGCCCTGCCTGTAGGGACCGGTGGGATCGTAATGCCATGCCGAGATCTGCTGCATGAGCGGGGGAAAGCGTGCGGGGAAGCCGTCCATCCTCTGGGCGTACACGGCAAGGCACGCGACGGCCCCCATGGCCGCAGCAAGGGCGGATGCCACCCGCGCGGGCCTCAGCGCCCGCCGCGCCGGCCGCTCGACCAACGCGTAGGTGAGCCACGCCAGGACCACGGCGAGCAGCACCACGCCACACCTCAGGACGAGCGAGCCGGGGTTCTCGAGGGCGACCCGCGAGAAGACCAGCAGGGGCCAGTGCCAGAGGTACAGGGGATAGCTGATGGCGCCGATCCAGACCATGGCGGGGTGGGACAGGATCCGCCGGTTGATCCATGCCGAGTCGTCCGAGCACACGGCGCAGGCCGTGCCCACGGTCGGCAGCAGCGTCCAGCCGCTCGGCAGATCCATGGTGCTTCTTGTGACCAGCAGGCCGGCTGCGATGAGCGCCATGCCGAGGGCGCAGAGGCCGTTCGCGGCGACAACCGCGGAGTGGGGAGGGGCGCCGCCTGGCGACCCGCCTTCCGGCCGCCCGGTGTCCGCGGCGGCCTGCGGGACAAGAGGGAGCAGGGCGGCTGCAATGGCTCCGATCAGGAGCTCCCACAGGCGCATCTGCGGCAGGAAGAAGGCCGCGTTCGCTTCGCTCTCGAGCCGTTGCTGGCACCAAAAGAAGGAGCACGCCGCAAGGAAGACCACGACCGGAAGGACCTTGGCCCGGCAGCGCGCGGCGACGAGGACCACGAGCGGCCAGACCAGGTAGAACTGCTCTTCTACGCCGAGCGACCAGAGGTGGAGCAGCGGATTCGATGCCGAATCGGCCCCAAAGTAGCCCGTGTCCCTCGCCAGAAGGAGATTCAGGCAGAAGCCGGCTCCGGCCAGCATGTTGGCCGAAAGGCTCACGAGCTCGCTGGGAAGGAGCAGGAGGTATCCCAGCGCGCAGCTGGCGACCAGGACGACGATGAGGCTCGGGAATATCCTCCTGACGCGCCTCGAGTAGAAATCCGCGATCAAGGCGCCCGCCTTCGCATCGGCGGCGCCGAACTCGTTGAAGAGGATGCTGGAGATCAGGAACCCCGAGATGACAAAAAAGACGTCCACCCCGACGAAGCCGCCGGGAAGGACGCTTGGGAACGCGTGGAAGGCCACGACGGCTAGGACGGCGATAGCGCGGAGTCCGTCGATGTGCGGCCTGTACCTGAGCTTCACCGTGTTCATGAGGAGCGCCTCGTCATCGCTGCTGGCTGCTGACGACCGCCCCGGTGAACCGGTTGGAGACCACGGAGCCGCCGATCGGATTCACGCCCAGGTAGATCGGCGAATGCAGGGGCTGGGGGTAGGCGAGCGTGCCCTTCAGCCGGACGACGCCGTCCACCGCGATGAAATACTGCGTCCGCCGCAGGCGTTGCAGCGCGGGAGCTAGGTTGCCCCAATACGGGTCGCCTTCCTCGGGAAAGAGCGCTGGCAGGTAGCACGTGACGGCGAGCACCGCGTCCTGGGCCGAGAGGGGGAAGGGGTCGCCCTCATCGGCCCGCAAGCCCCAGAATTCGACGCCGACCCTTGCCCGGTTCCCGCTCATGAGGCGGATGTACACCAGAGACGCGCTCCCGGGCCGGCCGCAGACGAGCAGGGGCTCGGGAATCCCCGCGCAGGTTCCCGGCAGCTTGACCTCCATCCTGACGGCCCCGAACTGTTCCCCCGTCAGGTCGGTGGGCGGCTTGGGCGCGCGCGGGTGGATGCGGTCGTTAATCGCATGGGTCAGCAGCCACGCGGCCAGGATGGGGAGCGCGAAATGCATCGCGGCGCCCCGCCAGCGGGCCAGGGCTCCTAAACCTATCCGGGTGGGGCCGGCCGTTGCGGGCATGGGGTACTCGCGCTTGAAATGGGGCGGCCAACGGGACTCGAACCCGCGACCCCAAGATTCACAATCTTGTGCTCTAACCAACTGAGCTATGACCGCCGTAAAGGTGCAAGGGGTGAACCTTTCCGGCCGCCGATTGACGTGTCAACCCGTTTCCCGGTTGTGTCCCGATGTGGGGTGGTCTCGAATGGCTCCCGCACCCATGCAGCGACTGCGCCTCGTCACGTTTAACATTGCGCACGGCAGGGGCCTAACCCCGATCCAGGGGCTCACGTCCGCGCGCAAGCTGCGCTACAACCTCAGGCGGATCGCGGACCTCATGGCCCGTCTGGGGGCCGACGTGGTCGCGCTCCAGGAGATCGACGAATGCTCGGTATGGTCGGGGAGCTTCGACCACCTGGACTACCTCAGGGCCCACGCGGGCTTCCCGCACGCCGCCTTCGGGATCAACAACAGGCGCCGCGGCCTCGTGAACCTGTGCTACGGCAATGCGATCCTCTCGCGGTACCCCATCATGGACACGGAGACGGTCGTCTTCGGGAGGCGCCGGCTCGGCGAGAAGGGGTTCCTTTTCGCGGAGATCGACGTGGGGGGCCGCACGGTTCCCCTGGTGAACCTCCACCTTCACTTCAGCTCCCGAAGGAAGAGGCTCGTCCAGCTCGACCTCCTGGTCGCCTGGCTGCGCGGCAAGGAGAGGGAGCGCGGCTCCGCGTGGGTGGTTCCGCCCATCGTCTGCGGCGACTTCAACACGCCGGACACCGGTGACGACGCCACCGCCTCGCTGCTCAGCCACCTCTCCGACTACGGCGACTACAGCCTGCACCCGCTCAAGGGAAAGACCTTTCCCTCGCCGCTTCCGAGACGGGCCCTGGATTTTGTCTTCATGCCGCCGGGATGCCGGGGGGTGCGCAGCGAGGTCGTGCGCTCCTTCCTTTCCGACCACCGCCCGGTCATCGTCGAGTTTTCAGTGGCGTGATCGGTCGAATTCCTCTTGAACGACCTACCCATGCCACGGATCAAAGACGCCTTCGACCGCGCCCGCTCCCGGAATCGCGCCGCCTTCATCGCCTACCTTTGCGCCGGGGACCCCGATTTCGACACCTCGCTT
>CAYNLL010000010.1:0-20182 GCA_964398015.1 uncultured Opitutaceae bacterium
TCCAGCCCTACGCCGACCTGAAATGGAAGCCCATCAAGAACCTGACGATCGAGGCGGGTGTGAAGGACTCGAACTTCACGATCGATCTGGAGGCCCCCGTCAACCAAGGCACGGAGAAGCCGGACTTCACGAACAACACCTACACGAACCTCGAGCCCCACCTTTCCGCGAACTACGAGTTCACGGCCAGCTGGTCGGCCTACGCGCAGCTGGCCGAGGGCATCGCCTACCCCATCGTGACCGACGAGGAGAATGTCCCGAACGACGCCCATGACATCGCGGCGACCGGCTCCGCGTACAACCCGGCGAACCTGAAGGAGGAGGAGACCATCAACTACCAGTTGGGCACCGTCTACAAGACGGACCGGTTCAACGCCGACGCCGACGTCTACCTGATCGACATCAGGAACCTGGTGTCGTCGGTGACCGATCCCAACGACTCCACCAACACGCTCTTCTTCCAGTCCAAGGGCGCCTGGGTGAGCGGCCTCGAGGCGGAACTGACCTATTACATCGGAAACGGGCTGAGCTTCTATGCCAACGGGTCCCTCAACCGGGCGGTCTACAAGACGGATCCCGGCGTGCCGGAGTTCAACGTCGCGTCGCTGGGGGCCTTCGGGGCCAACGGCGTCCCGAACTCGACGGCCGCCCTAGGCCTGATCTACGACCACGCGGGCTGGTTCGCGTCGCTCGAGGACAAGTACGTCGGCCCGTTCGTCGTCTACTCGAGCGCGCTCGTGAACCCGGACCTCGGGCTCAACGGGCAGACCTCGACCGGGCAGCTCGGGGGCGCCCCCGTCCCGGTCCAGTCCGCGGAGAGCCGCGGCTTCTGGATGATGAACCTGGCCTTCGGGTACGCCTTCAAGATGCCGCAGGGAAGCCACCTGCACTCGATCAAGGTGAAGTTCCAGATGGACAATGTCCTCAACCACGACGCGCAGGTCCTGAGCTCGGTCGGGTCCACGCCCGCCAGCAACGGCTACAACGTGCTCCCCGGCTCGAATTACTTCGTGACGCTGTCCACCGAGTTCTAAACCGCCCAAGGGCGAGGCAGGGTTCCAATGGGGCGCGGGGGAGACCCCGCGCCCTTTTAATTTCCGTTTTCTCTCGCCCGAGGGGCGGCGATTCCCTTCTTGGGACCGGCGCGAGGCGCAATTCCTGCATCCATGGCCACTTATAGAACAACGATTCTGGCGAGACTGTGGTGGAGGGCGGCGGCGTCCGCGGCGCTGCTGGCGCTTCCGGCGTTCCTTGCGGCCGCGGAGCCTGCTGTGGCGCCCGGGAGCGAGCCCGAGATCATCCGCGCCGTCCGCTCGGGCGACTCCGTCCTCATGGTCGCGCTCCTCGGCCGCGGCGCGGACGTGTCGGCCCACGGCCTGCGCGGGGACACCGCCCTCCACGTCGCGGCCTACCGGGGTGACGACGCCGCCGTCCGCGCGCTCCTTGATCGCGGCGCCCCGCCCGACGCGCTCAACGACGCCGGCGCGACGCCCCTCCTCTACGGGGCGGGCAACGAGGAGATCGTGCGCGCGCTCCTCGGGCACGGCGCCCATCCGAACGTGGCCTCGAAGCTCGGGTTCACGCCGCTCATGGCCGCCGCGGCCCACCGCGACTCCCACCGCGTCGTCCGGCTGCTGCTGGACGCTGGGGCGGATGTCCGCGCGAAAAAGGACGGGCAGGAAATGATGGCGCTCAAGGCGCTGTACGGGGGCGACCTGGAGACGCTCCGGCTGCTGCTGGACCGCGGCGCAAGCCCGCAGCAGACCAAGGGCGTCGAGCCGTCCCCGCTCGCCATGGCGGCGTACTTCGACGACGGGGCCGGCCTTTCGCTGCTCCTTGAGCGCGGCGCCGACATCAACTTCGATGCGGACTTTGCGGGCCATGCGCTCAACTGGGCGCTGTACTCCGGGCACACGGAGCTGGCGCAGGTGCTGATCCAGAAGGGGGCGGACCTCCACTTCAAGTCCCCGTGGGGCCACCAGACGCCGCCCATGGTGTTCGCCGGCTACGGCGAGACGGGAGACCCCGCGGTCGCCCGCATGCTCCTGGCGCGGGGAGCGAACGTGAACGAGGCCAACGACGCGGGCGCCAACGCGCTCACCTTCGCGATGAGGTCCGGGCCGCATTCGCAGCTCGTCGCCTTCCTCGAGCAGGAAGGGGCGAGGATGCCGCCGGCGGTGGCCTCCGCGAAGGCGCTCTCGGCCCGGCACATGCCCGACGCCGTCGGCATAGCCGAGCGCGCCCAGAGGGCCGTCGACCTGCTCCAGCGGGCCTCGACGGGATTCGTCGACAACCGCTTCGTGCGCGATCAGGCGAAGTGCGTCTCGTGCCACCACCAGTACCTCCCCGCCGTCGCGTTCGCCCTGGGCGCCGAGCGCGGCCTGCGCATCGACGTGGCGGCCCTGGGCCACCAGCTGGACGCCCAGCTGCGGATGTGGCACCCCCTGGAGGAGTCCGCGCGGGAAATGGAGGATCCCATCCCCGACGCGCCGGTGCAGGTCGGCTACGGCCTCATGGGGCTGCACGCGGTGGGCTACGCGCCGGACGCGATGACGGAGGCCTTCGTGCGCTACCTGATGAACGGCCAGAGCCCCGACGGCTCCTGGCATTGGACCGACCTGCGCCCTCCCCTCGAGGGCGGCCGCTTCGCGGCCACCGCATGGGCCGTGCGCGCCGTCCAGCTCTACCCTGTGCCCGGCGCCGCCGACGCGACCCGCTCATGCCTTTCCCGGGCGCGCCGCTGGCTGTGGAAGGCCGAGCCGAGGACCTTCGGGGACGGGGTCTCGCAGCTGATGGGGCTCGCTTGGTCCGGCGAGGCGCACTGGAGGCTCCGCGGCCTCGCCGCCTCGATCCTCGCGAAGCAGGGGGCCGACGGAGGGTGGGCGCAGCTTCCCGGCATTGAGAGCGACGCGTGGGCGACCGGCGAGGCGCTCTTTGCGCTGCGCGAGGCCGGGCGGGTTTCCGCCGCGGATGCAGCCTACGCGCGGGGCATCCAGTTCCTGCTGAGGACCCAGTACGACGACGGCTCATGGTGGGTGCACAGCCGCACCTGGCCCTTCCAGCCGCACTTCGACAGCGGGTTCTCCCACGGCAACGACCAATGGATCTCAGCAGGCGGCACGGCCTGGGCCACCCTGGCCCTTCTGCAGACGCTCGAGCCCAAGGCCCCGTCGAGCCGGCTTGCGCCTTTCGGGGACCTGGTTGCCGCCTACGCGAGGACGGCGGACGCGGGACAGGCCGCCGCCAGGGGCGCGACCGCATCGGCGCAGGAGGCGCCGGGCGCCGGCGCTCCCGCCGTGGATTTCGCGCGCGAGGTCTATCCCGTGCTCGAGAGGTCGTGCATCAAATGCCACAGCGGGGAGAAGCCGCGGGCGCATTTCAGCATCGCGTCTCGGGAGGGCCTCCTGAAGGGGGGCCAGAGCGGCGAGCCCGCGGTCGTTCCGGGCCAGGGAGGCGACAGCCCACTGGTCGCGTTTGCGTCGGACGAGGTCGAGGACCTCGAGATGCCCCCGCTCAAGCACCGGGATGAGTTCCCGAGCCTCAGCCCCTCCGAGATCAAGCTGATAAGGACGTGGATCGACCAGGGCGCCGCATGGAACAGGGCGCCCGCCGGCTCGCTTTCCCAGTAGCCTGAGCGGGGCCCCGCCGTTCGGTCCGGGCGAGAGTTCTGGGCATCCCTCGAAAAGACGGCGAGCCCTGCCTTCCCCATCATCCCGGCGCAGGGCGTCTTGCGGAACGTGCGCCGGGACGGCGCCCCCTTGAAACTGCGCAGCTCCTTTTCGGCGTTTTGCGGTCTAATCCCCCAACAACCCCATTCGCCATGATTGAAACTTCACGCAAGGTCATCTCTCAAGAAACGGAGCACGCGCCGCGAAATGGGGAGTACAGGCGCCCGCGATCCTCCTTCGGTATCCGCGCCGCCTTCTTCATCCTCGCGGCGATCTTGATCGTCCTCGCCTCAGGCGTCCGCCAGCTGAGGTCCGAGGTGAAGAATGCCCGAATGGAGCTTGCCCAGGCCCAGACCGACAACGCCCAGATGACGGCGAGCCTGGACGTGACCAATGCGCGAAGGGCCGACCTCCAGCTGCAGCTGGACCGGGCGAAGAGCATGGGATCGGACCTCCAGGCCCAGGTGGAGAAGGCCCGGTTGCAGCAGCAGTCTCTCCAGGCGCAGGTGGAGAGGGAGCGGGCCGACACGCGGTCCCGGCTGGACAGCGCCAAGGACGGGGCTGCCAAGCTGCAGGGCCAGGTCGCCAGGGCCCAGGCCGACTCGGCCGGGCTGCGCAGGGAGCTCGACCGGGCAAAGGGCCAGGCCGATGACCTGAGGGCGCAGCTGGCCGCGGCCAAGGGCGAACTCTCCAAGGCGCTGGCCCAGGAAACCGGGCAGCACGTCCTTCCCGTCGCCGTTATCCTCCAGAAGTCCTTCTGGGGCACCGGCTCCACGCTGAACCTGAGGAATCTGGGACCCAGTCCGCTCATCGTCAGACTCGCGATCTCCCGCAGCGACTCCAGCATGCCTGCGGCCCGGTCCGCCACGATCGCTCCCGGCGGCACGTTCAATGCCGGCAGCGTCGCCTCCGGGGCAAAAGTTGCCGTCAGCTGCGGCGGCTACGACCCGATGGCCTTCACGGCCCGGTGACCCGCACCGCCCTCAGAGCGGCCGCGCGGCCCCCAGGAGCTGCTCAAAGCGGGGATCATCCTTGAGGCGCGACCAAAGCGGATCCATCCGGATCTCACCCGGCGTCGCGAGGCACGGCCCCTCCA
Source organism: uncultured Opitutaceae bacterium (assembly GCA_964398015.1). Lineage (GTDB taxonomy): Bacteria > Verrucomicrobiota > Verrucomicrobiia > Opitutales > Opitutaceae > Palsa-1447. Next base: position 4,765 of record CAYNLL010000010.1, read on the forward strand.
TCATCGTGCGCAGCAGCGAGAGCGCCCTCTCGCGCTCTCCCGCCGCAACATAGACGCGGCCCAGGTTTTCGCGGAGCACCATCGAGTCCACCGCGTCATGGGCAAGCGCATCGGCCAGGGCAGCCTCCCCGTCCCGGACCGCCTCGGCGCGCCGGCCCGCATACGCCTCCGCCTCGGCGGTGTACATGAGCAAGAAGGGGCCCTGGCGCTGCGTCGTCTTGGTGGCGCGGAGGGCCGCAATCGCCGCCTCGCCGCGCGCGACGGCCGCCTCCCGATCACCCTCGAGGAAGGCCACGAGGGCCCTCGGCAGGGCCACCGGCATGATGAGGACGTTTTCATCTCCCAGGATCCCCTTGAGCCGCGGGTCGCTGAGCACACGGTCTGCGCCTGCCAGGTCGCCCCGGGCGAGCAGGACCCTGAACTGTCTCGCGAGGCCCAGCGGATCGGTGTCGTCAATGGCCTCCGCAGGGTCGGATTCGAGACGCCGCACGTAGGCCTCGCGGTCGCCGTCGATCTCGAACTGGGCCCCGCTCACATACCAGAAGTTGGAGGAGAAGCCGACCATGGCCTGCGGGTATCTCTTCGCCATCTCAACGATCTCGGGATAATGCCTGAGGTAGCGCAGGGTGTGGATCGACATGCTGACGGCGGCCGACCCCTTCGGGTTGAGGACGACGGACCGCTCAAGGTAGCCCAGCGCCTCCTTGCCTTGCCCGATGCGGCGGCAGGTGAGCCCGATCAGGTACACAAGCTCGGCATCGTTGGGCAGGCCCCTCTCCGCGGCGAGAAACTCAGTCAGGGCGTGTGCCCAGTCCCGCGGCCCGCGGTAGTAGTACAGGCCCAGGGCGAGGTGGGTCTCCGGGAGGTCGGGCGCGAGGCGGACCGCGGCATCGACCGCCGCCTTCGCCCGCTCCAGCCGCTCTTGCGAGGGGTCCAGGTAGCCGAACCAGTACTCGTAGGTGTCGGCCACCGCCAGCTGCACGTAGGCCAGGGCAAACGACGGATCCTTGGCGACAGCAGCCTCGTAGAGGCCGATCACGCGGTCCATGTTGGCCTTCGTGGTCGGCAGCCCCGTGTTGATGTCGGTTTCGCGGGCGCGCAGGTAGAGGTCGTAGGCCTCCTGGTTCTGGGTGGGGCGGGCCGCGATCAGCACGCGCTCGCTGGTGGTGAGGTTCGCCTTGAGCGCGCTCGCGATCTCCTGGGCGATCTCCGCCTGCACCGCGAAGATGTCGCTCACGTCGCGGTCGTAGGCCTCCGCCCAGAGGTGCTGGTCGGTGCTCGCGTCGATAAGCTGGGCCGTCACGCGCACCGTGTTGCCCGCGCGCCGGACGCTCCCCTCGAGCACGGTCGCTACGCCGAGCTCGGCGGCGATCTTCTTCAAGTTCCTCGAGGCCGGGTCGCGGTACGCGAGGACGGACGTGCGCGAGATCACCTTCAGCTCGCGGATCTTCGCCAGGTTGGTGATGACATCCTCGTGCACCCCGTCGGCAAAGAACTCATTGTCCTTGTCCGCGCTCATGTTCGCGAAGGGCAGCACCGCCACAGACTTTTCGTCCGGCGCCACCGGAGCCGGCGCGGCTTCCGCGGGCCTCGCAGGGGAGGGCGCAGCCTGGGGCGCGGGTTCGGCCCTGCGCGGGCGAAGGGCGACATAGAGCCCGGCGGCCACGCACAGGACCGCGAGCGCCGCCAGGCCGGCCCTCGTGGCGGGACCTGTGCTGCGCCGCAGCTCCGACGTCCTCGGCTGGATCGCGGGGCGGGCGGCGACGCCGGTTCGGCGCGGGGACTCAAGGAGCCTCCTCACGAGCTCGACGAACTGCGGCGTCGGCGCGCCCCCTTGAGGCGGGTCCACTGCACCCTCATGAATTCATCCGGCACCACCGCCTCGTCCTCGGTGGTCTCGTCCACGACCACGGGGATCAGGAAGGGCATGCCCTCCGCCATGTCGTGCGTCCTCTCGACGGCGAGCTTCCACTCCCGGCGGAAGTAGCCCTCTCCCCTGCCCTGCGTGGTCGCGGAAATCAGCGCGATGAAGAGCGCGCAGTCGCGGATCTGCCTCTTGATCTTGGCGTCCCACGCATCCCCTCAGCGCAGCTCGTTCTGGTCGAGCCACACCTCGATCCCGAACCCGCGCAGGGCGTCGGCGATGCGTCCGGCCGCGGCCGCGTCCTCTCGCGCATAGCTGAGGAAGGCCGCGCCGGGTGACGGCGAATCGGAAGCGGGCATACGCGCAGTCCAAAACGCCCTGACCGGCGCCTCTTGGCGAGGATAATTTGGGCGAGCCCCTGGGCGTCGCGGTACCAGCACAAGGGGTGAACACCCCATGCCTTCACGCCAGTTGCTGTTTGCGTTACCCTTGCCATCAACGGGACGCTATCCAGGTGAAACTTAATGGCGCAAATGTTGATCATTCGGCACTCAGCCTGCCGAAGTGCCGGACGGGAATCCAGGGTCTCGACGAGATCACAGGCGGCGGGTTTCCCAAGGGACGGCCGACCCTGGTCTGCGGCGGCGCAGGCTGCGGCAAGACGCTCCTGGCGGCGGAGTTTCTGGTTCGCGGGGCGACGCAGTTTGGCGAGCCAGGCGTTCTGATGTCCTTTGAGGAGACCGAGACCGAGCTGACGGCGAACGTGGCGTCGAGGGGCTTTGATCTCGGGCAGCTGATTCGGCGCAAGATGATCGCCCTAGACTACGTCCACATCGAGCCCGGAGAGATCCAGGAGAACGGCGAGTACGACCTGGAGGGCCTGTTTGTCCGGCTCAACCACGCGATCGACTGCATCGGCGCCAAGCGCGTGGTCCTCGACACGCTGGAGGCGCTGTTCGCCGGCCTGCGCAACGAGGCCATCCTGCGCGCCGAGCTGCGCAGGCTTTTCCGCTGGCTCAAGGCCAAGGGGGTCACCGCCGTGATCACGGCAGAGCGCGGGCAGGGCCAGCTGACGCGCAACGGCCTTGAGGAATACGTGTCCGATTGCGTCCTCCTTCTCGACCACCGCGTGACCGACCAGATTGCCACGCGAAACCTGCGGGTGGTGAAGTACCGCGGCTCGCTGCACGGAACGAATGAATTCCCCTTCCTCATCGGTTCGGAGGGCATCAGCGTCCTGCCAATCACGTCCCTGGGATTGAACCACAAGATCTCGTCCGATCGGATCGCCACCGGCATACCCCGGCTCGACGCCATGCTGGGCGGGCTGGGCTTCTTCCGCGGGAGCAGCATCCTTCTCACGGGAACGCCCGGCACCGGAAAGACGATCGTCGCGGCGAACTTCGCCAGCGCCGCGTGCAAGCGGGGCGAGCGCACCCTCTTCTTCTCATTCGAGGAGTCGCCCAACCAGATCATCCGCAACATGCACTCCATCGGGTTGCGCCTGGAGCCATTCGTGAAGAGGGACCTGCTGCGCTTCCACTCGGCGCGGCCCTCGCTCTACGGCCTGGAGATGCACCTGGCGACGATGTTCAAGGAGATCGCCACGTTTCAACCCGCCGTCGTGGTCGTGGACCCGATCACCAGCCTCATGGATGTCGGAACGGCCGCAGAGTGCAGGGGCATGGTGACGCGGTTGGTCGACTACCTCAAGGCCAAGCAGGTCACGACGCTCTTTACCAGCCTGACGCAGGGCGGCCACGCCCTGCAGCAGAGCGAGGCCTCCATGTCCTCGCTCATGGACTCGTGGCTGCTCCTCCAGGACTTCGAGGGCAACGGCGAGCGCAACCGAGTCCTCTACGTCCTCAAGGCGCGCGGCATGCGGCACTCGAACCAGGTCCGCGAGTTCTTGATCTCGGACAAGGGCGTCGACCTCGTGGACGCGTACATCGGCCCCAGCGGCGTGCTGACCGGCTCTGCGCGGGCGGCCCAGACCGCCAGCGAAAAGGCCGAGGCGCTGGCCAGCCAGCAGGAGGCCGGCCGCCGCAAGCGCGAGCTGGAACGCAAGCGCGCGGCGCTCGACCGCCAGATCAGCGGGCTGCGCTCCGAGTACGAGGCCGGGGCCGAGGAGCTTCGCCAGATCGACGAGCAGGTCGGGACGCGGACGCTCATGCTCAACACGGAGCGGACCGAGCTCGGCCGCCTGCGCCAGGCCGATTCCAAGGTGGTCGCCGGAACGAGGCACGTGCACAGGAACGGGGGAAAGGCGCAATGAAGTCGAACCTCCCACGGCGTGCCTCCGGCTCACCTCGCAGGGTCGTGAAGACGTGGCAGCTGCGCCTTTACGTGACCGACGAGACACCCAGGTCTCAGGCGGCATTTCAGGTGATCAAGGGCATCTGCGAGAGCTACCTGAAGGGCCGCTACCGGCTCAAGGTGATCGACCTCCTGAAGCATCCCCACCTTGCAAAAGGCGACCAAATCCTGGCGGTTCCCACCCTCGTGCGGAAGCTGCCCAGCCCCATTCGGACAATCATCGGCAACCTCTCAGACATCGACAGCGTGCTCGTGGGCCTGGACCTGCGGGCATCGTTTGAACGCATTAAGCCCCCTGAAAGAAGACAAAAACAGCCGCTCACTGAAGTCCCCTAAGGGGATTCAGGCGGCATCGCCGTGCATTAAGCTCTTCCTGCGACTCTACGTGGCGGGCGCCACTGACCGGTCGCGCCAGGCCCTCAGGAACGTCTATGAGCAGTGCGAGTCGGAGATGAAGGGCGGCTACGAGCTGGAAGTGATTGACGTCTACCAGCAGCCGGAGCTTGCAAGGAAGCACCAGATCGTAGCGACCCCCACCCTGGTGAAGTACTTGCCGGTGCCCACCCGCCGCTTCATCGGAAACCTGACTTCTCTCACGGGCCTGTTCTCGGTGTCTAGGCCCATCGCCGGAGGCAAAATCGCAATTTGAAAGCTGCACGGGCACGACGGTTCGCCCAAAAGGGGATTTCACCCGAAATCGCCGAACTCAACCTTCGCCTGGCCGAGGCGAATGAGACCCTTCGGGCGATTCGAAGCGGCGAGGTGGACGCCGTCGTCGTGGCCGGGAAGCAGGGCCCCCAAGTGTTCACGCTCGCCGGCGCCGAGCACCTCTACCGCGTGCTGATAGAGTCGATGAACGAGGGGGCGTTGATGCTCTCGCCGGACAAAACGGTCCTCTATGCAAACCTGTACTTTGCCAGGATGGTAAAGTGCCCGCTTGAGAAAGTGATCGGCGGTTCATTCCGACGGTTCATTTCATTTGAGGACCAGTTGAAGCTCCGGACGCTCCTGACGCGTTTGCACAAGTCCGGCGAAAAGATCCAGGCGACCCTTGTCGCAAGCAACGGCTCGAAGATTCCAGTTCAAATCTCCCTTCGTCCGCTGGCGAGCAACGGGTTCAACCGGGCCACCATCGGCATGGTGGTCACCGACCTGACGCAGGCCCGCCAGGCGGAGGAGCTGCTGAGGGCCCTGACGAAGCGCGTCGTCCAGGTCCAGGAGGCCGAGCGCGGGCGGGTGGCCTTCGAGCTGCACGACAACATCACCCAGCTGATCTGCGCCCTCCTGTTTCGCAGTCAGGCCCTGGCCGACATGCTCTCATCGAAGGATGGAAAGTCGAAAAAGGAGGCGGACAAGCTCCTCGAGATGCTCGGCAAGACCGCACAGGAGGTGGACCGCATCTCCCACAACCTCGGGCCCAACGTGCTGGACCACCTGGGCCTGGCCACGGCCATGAGCGACGTCGGGACCGAATTCTCAGGGCGCACCGGCGTCGCGGTGAGGCTGGCCCTCTCGCCGTTCGCAAGACGGCTCTCGGCCGAGACGGAGCTGGCGCTCTATCGCATCCTCCAGGAGGCCCTAAGGAACATCGAGAAGCACGCGGACGCGCGCAACGTCGACGTGCGCCTCGGGCGACGGGGCGCCTTCGTCCGCTTCACGATCAACGACGACGGGATCGGCTTTCAGCCGAGCCAGGGCTCAAACGGGCTGATGGGGACCGGAGGGCTCGGCCTGCTGAGCATGCGCGAGCGGGCGAGCTACGTGGGAGGAGCCCTGAGCATCAGGTCGGTCCAACGCAAGGGCACCGAGATTGAGGTGCTCATCCCGCACGCCAAGAGGCCCAGGGCCGCGGCCTGAGGGGCCGGGCGGCCCGATCAGGGCATCGCGTACATCTCCAGGAGGGCGATCCCGGTCGCACCGCCTGCGCCGCTCACCTGCGCCGTGTAGGCGCCCGGGGACAGCGTCACCAGGACGGCCGCGTCATCCGACGTCGTGGGCAGCGGAAACGCAGCCACCGCGTTGAACGCCGCCTGGAGCGCGGCCGTCCCGCCCCATCCGGCGTTTGAGCCGACGACATTCTGATTCGAGTCGAGAACGGTCAGCTTCGGATTCGCAAGGGCCCCGGCCACGGAGAACACGCCAAGAGTGGGGCCGATGCCCCGGATCAGGATGGTCTCACTCGAGGTCCCACTGATCACAAAGCCCACGGTCAGCACGTTCGGGCCGCTGCCCGCGAGTCCGCGGACCGACATGTTGATGTAACGCGCCGTTGGCGTTGGGTTCGGGTCGTCCTCATAGGCCTCGAGAAGCACCACGCCGGTCCCGCCGTTCGCGCCCGACACCACCGCGGTGTACGCCCCCGCATGGAGGCTCGCCAACACCGCCGAATCCAGCGACGCGGGAGGCAGCGGAAAGGCGCCCGATTTTGCAAATGCCTCGGCGAGGACGGTCGTCCCGCCCCAATTGTCATCGGAGGCGACCAACGCGTCCGCGGAGGAATACATGGCGAGCTGGGGATCGGCCAAGAGGCCCGTCAGGCCGAATTCCGACAGCGTGGGGCCCACAGCCCGAACGAGGGTCGTCTCCGTGCCCGTTCCCCCCACGACAAAGCCGATGATCAGCGTCTGGCTCCCTCCGCCGGTGAACCCGCGCGCCGAGATGTTGGTCAGGCGGCTGGGCACCGCCACGGGCAGGACCGTGAGGGGGGTCGGGAAGGAGATGACGGCGGAGAATCCGTTGGCGACCTCGACGTCGTATGTCCCGGCATCGGAGGCCTGCACGTCGAGGAGCGTGAACGACGGGCTGGTCGCCCCGGCGATCGGAGACTCGTTCTTTCTCCATTGATAGGTAATCGCCGCGTCACCGGTCACCGCAACGGTGAACACCGCCGAGCCGCCGACCGTCGACGTGACCGGAATCGGCTGCAGCACGATGTACACCGACACCGGAGCCCCGCCGACCGGCTCCACCGTGAGGGCGGCGTTCGAGCTTGTGACGAACCCGGCCGGATCGGTGATCACGACGGAATAGACCCCCGCGTCGGCGGCGGTCGCCGTGGCAAAGGTCAGGCTTGGTGCCGTAGCGCCCGGGATTGCGACCCCGCCCATCGACCATTGATACGTGATCGGAGGAGATCCGACAACGCCCACGGAGAGGCTGGCCGTGCCGCCTACCGTGACGGAGGTCGCCTTCGGCTGGTACTGGAAGATGGGGGCGAACGGGGCGGACGACAGCGCGAGGACAGCTCCCTCGCTCGTCGCCGTGCCGACCGGGTTGGTCGCCACGGCCGTGTACGTCCCTGCGTCGGCCAGCTGGACGCTCGGCAGGGTGAGCGTTGCCGCGGTCGCGCCCGCGATGGCCGCCCCGTTGAGCTGCCATTGGTAGGTCATCGGCCCGGTCCCGGACGCCCCGACGGTGAAGCTGACGGAGGAGCCGACGGTGGCCGAGGCCTTGGACGGCTGCGAGGTGATCGCGGGCGGCACGAGGAGCGAGAGGATCGTCAGGCTGACCGGCGCCGACTCGATGGTGCCGACGGAATTCGTCACCGTGACCGTGTATGACCCCGCGTCCGCCGCCGTGACAAAGGCGATCGACAGCGTCGGCGAGCTGGCCCCCGAAATGGGTGCGTCGTTGAGCGACCACTGAAAACCCAGAGTACCGGAGCCCACGGCCGACACCGAGAACAGGGCCGTCGCCCCCACGTTCGCCGACTGGGGAAGGGGGGCCGTGAGTATGAGCGGCGCCGTGGGACTGGCGCTGCCCGAGGAGGGATCGGTGACCGAGAAGGTGATGGCCGTCGGTGGCCCCTCGCCCAGCGCGTTGGTGGCGGTCGCGGTTAGCGTATAGGTCCCCGCCGTCGTCGGAGTGCCCGAGAGCACCCCCGTCGTGGAGTTGACCTCAAGCCCGGCGGGCACGCCCGAGAGGGTGAACGTCATGGGGCTGTTGCTGGCCGTGAGGGTGTAGGAGAACGCGCTTCCCGCGGGCCCCATGATGGCCGATGCGCTCGTGATGGCTGAAAAATTCCCTATCGTCAGAATGAGGTTGATGGGAAGACTGGCCCCATAGGCGTTGACCGCGGAGATCGGGATGCTTGCGACCTGCGCCGCGGCCGGCGTGCCGCTGATGACGCCCGTGGAGGCGTCCAGCGCGAGGCCCGCGGGAAGGCCGGAGGCGGTGAAGGATGTCGGGGCATTCGTTGCGGTGATCGTGTAGCTCAGGGCCCCCCCCACGGACGTGGCGACGAGCAGCTCGCTGGTGATCGCCGGAATAGGGCCCGCGGGGCTTATCGTGTACATGAGGACGAGAATCGCCCCCTGGCCGTCCCCGTTGTTCGCGCTGATCGAGGTGAAGAACAGGCCCGCCTCCGTCGGCGTGCCGCTGATCGCCGCGCCGGAGGCGACCAGCCCCTGAGGCAGCTGGGCGATGTTGAAGCTCGTCGGGCCATTCGAGGCGGCGATCGTGTAAAGAAAGGGCACCCCGACGGTGCCGGTGGCGGCCCCCGCGCTGGTGATCACCGGGGTCCCCGCCGCAGGGTCAACCGTGATCCGGAAAAGGTAGGGACTGCTGACGGAACCGAGCGTGAGGAACAGCGTGCCGTCAAACGAGCCCACCGCCGTTGTCGTCCCGCTGATGATGCCCATCGAGCTGTCGATCGACAGGCCCTGGGGCAGCCCGTTCTCGGTGTAAACCGTGCCCGCCGGCTGCGCCGGGCTTGTCACGATCTGGAAGGAATACGGCTGGCCCTCGACGGGGTCCGGAAGCACGGTCTGCGCCCTGCCCGCGACCGCCATGCCGAGCGCGGCGAGCGCCACAAGGAACACGCGGGGCGACGGCATCGGGGAACGGTTCATGTTGGGATGGAGGTTGAGGGCTGATCCCGGTCGGGTGGATTCAGCGATGGGTGGGGGCATGCGGAGCCATGCTTGGAACATATACCGCGGGCCGTCCCGCCGGTATGGGGCACTAACCTACTCCCAGGACCGAAGTGACCTCCGTGGCCTCCGCACGCATTCAAAGCGAACCGGGCGCACCGCGGCATCAATCGACCTCGTACACCTCGACGAGCGCAATCCCTGACGAGCCGTTTGCGCCCGCCACCTCGACGGTGTACGCGCCCGCGGGAAGCGTCACGAGCATGGCGGAGTCCGCCGAGGTTGCGGGCAGCGCGAACGCCCCGACCTGGGTAAACGCAGACGCGAGCGGGGCGCCTCCTCCCCACCCGGCGTCGGAGCCGATCGCCGCCCCCGTGGAGTCATACAGCGTGATCTGCGGGGCGGCGAGCACCCCGGTGACCCCGAACTGGGTCAGTCCCGGGCCGATGCCCCTGATGAGCAGTGTCTCCGTGCCGGTGCCACCGATGACGAAGCCCGCCGTGAGGACCGCGCTGCCCGTACCGGAAAGGGCGCGGGCCGACACGTTGATGAGCCGCGCCGGGGGATCACCCGCGTCAGCGTCGTAAAGCTCGGCGAGGGCGACTCCCGTCGACCCGCTAACGCCCGAGACCTGGGTGGTGTATGACGAGCCCGCCGCGAGAGACACAAAAAGGGCCGAATCGGCCGAGGTGGCCGGAAGCGCGAAGGCACCCAGGGCGGCAAAGTCGCTCGCGAGCGCCGTGCCGCCGCCCCATCCCGTGTCGGCGTCGATCACCGCCCCCGTGCTGTCGTAGAGCGAAAGCTGCGGCTCGGCGAGCAGTCCGGTGACGCCGAAGAGGGAGAGCGTCGGGCCCACCCCCCGGATCAGCAGCTGCTTCGCGCCGGTGCCGTTGACCACGAAGCCCACGACGACCGCCTGCGCCCCCGTCCCGACGTACGACCTGATCGAGAGGTTGATGAGGCGCGCGCTCCCTGTCGGGCCGCCGCCGGAGATCGCGCCCGAGACCGTGAGCGTCGCCGTTCCGCTGACGCTCGATCCCGCAGCGTTTTCAAGCGCCACCTGGAAGATGTCGCCGCTCATCGTGAGCGAGGGATTGGCCACGGCCAGCGTGGCGGTCGTCGCGCCGCTGAAGGTCGAGTTGTCGCCGACATTGGTCCACGTGACGCCGGCATTCACGGAGGTCTGCCATTGGTAGGTCAACGACGCCCCTGTCGCCGCGATGGTGAAGGAGGCGTTCTGGCCCAGCGTGATCGACTGGCTCGCGACCGTTCCGCCCCCCGGAGGCGCGCTGACCGCCGCCCCGACGCTGACCTCCTGGTTGTCGCCGTCGACGACGTAGATGTCTCCGGAGGCGCCCACCACGATACCCTGGGGATAATAGAACCGGGTCTGGGGGCCGTTAAGTGTGGTGACCGACCCGCCCGGTGCGATCTTGCGGATCGCGCGGTTGTAGGTGTCGGCGACATAGAGGTTGCCCGAGCCGTCCACCGCGAGGGCGTAGGGTTGGTTGAACCTCGCCACGGCGCCCTCCCCGTCCGCAAAGCCAAGGCTGCCGGCGAATCCTGCGACCGTCGACACCGTGCCCGACAGGTTGATCATCCGGATGGTCGCGTTGGAGAAATCCGCGACATAGACGTTACCCGACCCGTCCACCGCCACCGCCGAGGGGTTGCTGAACCTGGCGGATCCGCCGGCTCCGTCTCCGCCCCCGGACTGTCCGGCGACGCCGGCAAGGGTCGTCACCGACCCGCCGGAGGTGATCTTGCGGATCGTGTCGTTCCTCGTGTCGGCCACGTAGACATTGCCCACGTCGTCGACGGCGATCCCCTCGGGCGAGTTGAACGTCGCCGCGGCTCCCGTTCCATCCGCGCTGCCCGATGTGCCGGCAACGCCGGCGAGCGTCGTCACGGTTCCACCGGAGGCGATCTTGCGTATTGTGGAATTGCCCGTGTCGGCAACGTAGACATTCCCGTTGCCGTCGGCCGCGACGCCGCCCGGGCTGTTGAAGAGCGCCGCGGCGCCCACTCCATTGGCGCTGCCCGGCAGCCCGGCCGTCCCGGCGACAGTGGTCACGACCCCTGCCGCATTTACCATTCTGACCGTGTTGTTGTTGGCGTCGGCGATGTAAAAGTGCCCGGAGCCGTCGGAGGCTATCCCGTACGGATAGGCGAAGGACGCCTGGCTGCCGGTGCCGTCCGTGCTTCCCTGGGTTCCGACCGCGCCGGCAAGGGTGGTCACGACGCCGGGGGAATCCATCGCGCGAATCGTGTGATTGCCGGTGTCGGCAACGTAGACCGTGCCGGCGACCGTTGCGGCGATGCCGCCGGGATAGAAGAACCGGGCACCCGCCCCGGCGCCGTCGGCCCGCCCGCCCAATCCGGGTGTCCCCGCAAGCGTTGAAACGCTGCCGCCTGGGGCGATCTCGCGCACGGTTTGGTTAGAGGTGTCGGCCACGTAGATGTTTCCCGCCCCGTCAACCGACACGGCCGACGGATGATTGAACCTTGCCGCGCCTCCGACGCCATCCACGCTGCCGGACAACCCGGCGCTGCCCGCGAGCGTCGAGACGGCCCCCGCCGGGGTGACCTCGCGCACGGTGCTGTTCCCGAAGTCCGCGACGTAGACATTGCCCGAAACGTCCACGGCGACTCCGAAGGGGTAGCTGAAGCGCGCCGAGCCGCCCGTCCCGTTGGCGCTGCCCGTCTGTCCCGCCGCGCCAGCCAGAGTCGTCACGGCTCCCGCCGCGGTTATCTTGCGGATAGTGCTGTTGTTGGTGTCGCTCACATAGACGTTGCCCAAGGCGTCCACGGCTATGCCCTCGGGAAGGTTGAAGAGGGCCGCGACGCCCGTGCCGTCCGCGCTTCCGGCGACGCCCGCGGTTCCGGCCAGCGTGCTCACGCTGCCGCCCGGCGCGATCTTCCGAATGTTCTGGTTCCCGCTGTCCGCCACATAGACATTGCCCGAGCTGTCGACGGCGACCGCATAGGGGTAAAGGAACAGCGCCGAGGATCCGGAACCATCGCTGCTGCCCGCTTGCCCCGAGCTTCCCGCAAGGGTGGTCACGACACCGCCCGCCGTGACCATGCGAATCGTGTGGTCGCCGCCGTCGGCGACATAGATGTTGCCGGCTCCGTCGACGGCAACCGCCGAGGGATTGAAGAACCGCGCGTTGCCCCCCGTGCCGCCGGTGTGGTCGAGGACGGTGCCGGCGCCCGCGAGGGGGGCGAAGGCGTAGAGGCTGGCCCTGGAAGGATCCGCAAGGGCGAGACCAAGGGCAGCGGCCAGGATAAGGCCTATGCGGCGGTGCGCGATGCGTTTTGGCGCGGCGATGGTCGTATGCAGGTCATTTTTGTTCATGGCACGTCCCGTGGGTTACCTGCTTAGATGCGGCGAGTGAGAGCCTGTTGCTGGGGTAGACTACCCCTTCCGCGGCTCGTTGAGCCCCTGCCTACCGCGAGGAGAGCGGCTGCTCGGCGAGATCGCCCGTGATCTTGCCGTAGTCGAGCTTGATCAGGCGGTCGGAGCAGCCGAAATAGCGCTCGTCGTGCGTGATCGCCAGCACGGCCTTCCCGAGCGAGCGCAGTTCAGGGAGGAGCTGGGAGTAGAAGACCTCCTTGAAGAGCGGATCCTGGTCCGACGCCCACTCGTCAAAGAGGTAGAAGGGGCGGTCCTCAATGTAGGCGCACAGAAGCGCAAGGCGCTTGCGCTGGCCCTGGGATAGCTGCGTCGTTGAGAACACACCGTCCTTGATCGTGACCTTGTGGTCGAGATGCAGGCGCTCGAGGTATTCGCCGGCGCGGCGGTCGGCCTCCTCGCCGCGCTTGCCGACAACCTGCTCGAAAAGGAAGAAATCCGAGAACACCGCGGAGAAGCACTGTCGGTAGTCGTCGCGGTTGTGTTCGTTGATGACCTGCCCGTTCAACCGGATCTCGCCCTCGGCGGGCGGGTACAGTCCCGTGATCACCTTCGCGAGCGTGGACTTTCCGCTGCCGTTGCCGCCGATGAGGAACACGAGCTCTCCCGGCCTGAGGGTGAGGTCCACCGGCCCCAGCATGAAATTGTCGTCCTCGCGCTCGCGATGGTAGTGATGCGCCACCTGGACCAGCTCGAGGGATTCAAACGCCTCCGACATGAATCGGCCGCGGCCGACCGCGCCGTTGTCGCTGGGGTGCCCAGACAGGGCGAGCCCGAGCTCCTCGACTTTGAGCAGCGAGACGTTTGCGCGGCTGAACACCGAGAGGCTGCCGAGCAGGCCAGCCAACGGGCCCATGAGATAAAGCGTTGCGATCACGAACCCGGTCATCGCCTGGGGGCTGACGACCTCCATGCGGGGGAGCAGGAAGAGGATCAAGCCGATCAGCCCAAGAAAGAGCAGCTGGCTCCAGTTCTGCGCGAGAATGAATCGAAGCTCCGCCGCGACGTTGTGCCTCTGGCAGACGCTCGCAGCCCTGACGACATCCTCCTTCAGGAAGGATTCGCGGCGTGCGCGATGGAGCTTCAGCTCCTTGATGCCCTCCGTCAGCGAGCGGAAATGCTGGAAGAGGCGGTCCTGGCCGTCGCGCGCGGCGACCAGGTGCCCGAACCCGCTCCTTATGAGCAGGCGGTACGTGACGGCGCCAATGACCCCAAAAAGGAACATCCCGACGAAGACGGGGATCGAGAGCCACGCGAGGTACAGCGCGCCGCCCAGCAGCACGGCCGAATTGAAGGCGAATGTCGGAATGCTGAGCGTCGCCTGCGTTATCTCCATGACATCCTCGGTGAGCGCGACCATCAGCCTCGGCGCGCCAAGATCCTCAATCTGGCGCAGCGGCACGGAGAGGATCTTCTTCACGAGGTCCAGGCGGAGGCGAGCGGTGGTCGCCTGCGAAAAACGGGAGAGACTCACCTGCGCCAGCGCATTGGTCAGGAAGCGGCCCACCCCCAATGCGCAGAAGGCCACGACCAGTGTGGCTCCGAGGCCGCCGTGGCGGTTCATCGCCAAGGTGATCAGGGCGAGCAGGCCCGTGCTGAAGGCGCCGCTCAGAAGGGCGGCAAGCGACGTCCAGATGACCATCGCCGGCGAGTAGCGCACAAGGAATCGCAGGAGCGTCATGGATCTGGCCTAGGATAGCCGCGTGCCGCCCGGCGTGTAAGTAGGTGTCCACCCCAACCCGCGGGCGGCGGCAAGGTCCGCCCCGGCCACTTTGGGGCCCAGACCCCATCGCCAGTCCACCTCGGGCGCGGTCATAGACCTGATGCCTCTCTCCGGCCACACGCCAGCGGTCTCTTCGGAAATTGAGGGGCTCGTGGCCATCCTCGGTATCCCCTTCCACACGATGACACTGGCGGGTGCGGTCGACCGCATCGAGGCGATGGTGGCGGACGGCGGGGTCCATTATGTCGTCACCCCCAACGTGGATTTCCTCGTAAAGGCGCAGCGCGACACTGAATTGCGCCGCATTCTGGTCCGCGCGGACCTGGTGCTCTGCGACGGCAAGCCCATCGTCTGGGCCTCGCACCTCTTGGGTGGGGCCCTCCCCGCCCGGGTATCGGGATCGGACCTGATACCCAGCCTAATCCAGAGCGCCGCGCGCCTGGGTTGGCGCATCTTCCTTCTCGGAGGGAGCCCCGAAGTGGCCGCCGCGGCCGCGCGCAGGATCGCGGAGACACATCCGTCGCTTCCCCCGGTCGCCTTCTATTCCCCGCCCTTCCGCCCCCTGAGCGAGATGAACGACGCCGAGATCATCGAGAAGGTGCGCGCCGCAAGGCCCGACGTCATGCTCGTCTGCTTCGGTTGCCCGAAGCAAGAAAAGTGGATGTCCAGGAATCGCGATGCGTTGGGTGTTCCGGTAATGATCGGCGCGGGCGCGACCATCGATTTCCTCGCCGACAAGGTCGCCCGCGCCCCGGTCTGGATGCAACGGAGCGGCACCGAGTGGCTCTTCCGCCTCCTGCAGGAGCCCCGGCGCCTGGCATGGCGCTATGCCGACGATCTCCTCCATTTCTTCCCCGCAGTCCTGCGGCAGCGCTGGCGCCAGGGCCCCCCGGGCGCGGGCAAACGCCGCAAGGCTGGCCCATGAGGATCGCCCTTTCGACGTCGGTCATCCAGCGCGGCCGCTCCGGGGTCGGCCAGTACGTCCTTTCGCTGGTGCGCGCCCTCCTTCCTTCCGCGGCCCAGCACGAGTTCACCCTCTTTGTCCTGGAGCGGGACCTGCCGCTCTTTGCCTTTGCCGCGAACTCCATGCGCGTTGAGGCTGTTGCGGAGGGCATGCGCCGTCCCGTCCGGGACATTCTCTGGCACCAGACCGTGCTGCCGCGCCTGGTGCGGCGCCTCGGAATCGAGGTCCTCCACGTCCCAAGCTACCGGAGAATGCTGTGGTCGAG
>CAYNLL010000011.1:0-14457 GCA_964398015.1 uncultured Opitutaceae bacterium
AGGGCGGCTACCTCGCCGTCGTGCACACCTTCCCGAGCGAGATGGCCCAGAACTTCTGGCTGGCCACCTTCGCCTTCATCGTCTGCTTCGCCCTGACGGCCGGCATCTCGCTGGCCACCCGGCGCACCAAGACCGACGAGGAGCTCAAGGGCCTCGTCTACTCCCTCACGCCCAAGATCAAGGACGAGGGAACGCCGCTATACCAGCGGCCCGCGGTCATCGGCGTCGCCCTCCTCGGCGCCTGCGTCGTCCTCAACGTCATCTTCTGGTAGAGGAAAGGAAAACACTATGGGACTCGATATTCGCTGGCCAATCGGCCTCATGTTCTCGCTCGTCGGTCTGATGATGACCGTCTATGGCTTCGTCACCCGGGACGACGCCGAGCTGTACCGCCGCTCGCTCGGCATCAACATCAACCTGGTCTGGGGGATCCTGCTCCTGGTCTTCGGGGCCTTCATGCTGCTCCTCGCGGTCCGAGCGAAGGGCCGCACGCCACCGCCGGGCGCCAAGTAAACGGCAGATTCAGCCAAGGACGAGCTCGGTCTTGGCGTCGAACAGGTGGGCGTGGGTGAGGTCGAAGGTGACCTGCACCTTCTGGCCCGCCTGGAACCTGTCCGTCGGGCTCACGCGGGCGATGAACGACGTCGCCCCGGTGTCGAGGTAGAGCAGCGTCTCGGAGCCCATGGGCTCCGAAACCTCGACCTTGACCTCGGCCGTGAGCCCGGCCTCCGCGGCCTCGACCGTGAGCGAATCGTGGATGGCCTCCGGCCGGATGCCCAGGACAACCGGCCTGTCGATGTGGCTCGACGACTTGCCCGCGAGCGCCTCGTTGAGCGCGATGGTGAGCGGGGCGCCGCCCGGATTGTCCTCGACGAAGGAGACGTGGCCCGCGGCCCTGCGCAGCGTGCCCTTGAAGAAGTTCATGGCGGGCGAGCCGATGAACCCCGCGACAAACAGGTTCTGCGGGTGGTTGTAGAGCTCCAGCGGCTCGGCCACCTGCATGATGTTTCCGTCCTTCATCACGCAGATCCTGTCTCCCATCGTCATCGCCTCCACCTGGTCGTGGGTCACGTAGATCATGGTGGCGCCGAGGCGGGCGTGGAGCTTGGAGATCTCCGTGCGGGTCGAGACGCGCATCTTCGCGTCCAAGTTGGACAGGGGCTCGTCGAAGAGGAAGACCTTCGGCTTGCGCACGATGGCGCGGCCCAGAGCGACCCTCTGCCTCTGGCCGCCCGAGAGGGCCTTGGGCCTGCGCGACAGGAGCGTTTCCAGCCCCAGCATGGCCGCCGCCTCGTTCACGCGGGCGTCGATGTCGGCCTTCGGGAACTTCCGCAGCTTTAGCCCGAAGGCCATGTTCTCGTAGACCGTCATGTGCGGGTACAGGGCGTAGTTCTGGAAGACCATGGCGATGTCCCGGTCCTTCGGCAGCACCTCGTTGACGACCTGCCCGCCGATCTTGACGGTGCCCGAGCTGATCTCCTCAAGGCCGGCGACCATCCTTAGTGTCGTCGATTTTCCGCAGCCCGACGGCCCCACGAGGACCATGAACTCGCGGTCGGCGATCTCCAGGTTGATGCCCTTCACGGCCTCCACCCCGGGCCCGTCCTTCTCAGGGTAGGTCTTCCCGAGGTTTTCCAGTGTTACCTGAGCCATAAGCGATTATGATGTGCGAGAGGGAGCGCACTACGCGCTTTTACGGGAGATTGTTTCTTGCAAGCCCGATGGGTTTAAACACAAACGAATGCAGTAGACTGGCAACCCCAAAGATTGCCACGAGCCCTTTCTCCTAAGGCTGTGTGCGACTGGGCGCCACCGCACTGCGAGCGAGCCCGCGCCAGCTGCACACTCAATGCCCTCCATGTCCAACACCTTTCCCGAGAACTTCGTTTGGGGAGTCGCCACGGCGGCGCCCCAGATAGAGGGCGCGTCGCGCGCCGACGGGAAGGGCGAATCCGTCTGGGACCACTTCGCGCGCATCCCAGGGAAGGTCCACGGCGGGGACACGCTCGACGAGGCCTGCGACCATTACCACCGCTACAGGGAGGACTTCGCGCTCATGCGCTCCCTCGGCATCGCCCAATACCGCCTCTCGATCGCCTGGCCCCGCATCTATCCCGAAGGGGACGGGAGGATCAACACGGCGGGCCTCGACTTCTACCACCGCCTGTTTGACGCGATGGCGGCCCACGGGATCACCCCGTGGGTCACGCTCTTCCACTGGGACCTGCCGCAGGCGCTCGAGGAGAGGGGAGGCTGGACGAGCCGCGCGACGGTCGACGCGTTCGCGGTCTACGCCGACACGGTTGTGGCGGCGTTCTCCGGCAAGGTGAAGAATTGGATCACGCTCAACGAGGTCCGCTGCTTCACCGTGCTCGGGTATGGGGCCCGCTCCTGCAAGGCGCCCGGGCGCAGGGAGTCGCAGGCGGTGGTCAACCAGACCTTCCACAACGCGCTTGTGTGCCACGGGCTCGGGGTCAAGGCCGTGCGGACCCACGGGGGCGCCGGGGCCCGCGTCGGCCTCACTGACAACTGCGCGGTGTCGATCCCGGTCACCGAGACCGCGGAGGACATCGCCGCGGCCAACGCCTGGTTCGTGGAGAACAACCTCCATGTGCTCGACCCGGTCTACCGGGGCCGCTACAGTGCGACCTACCTCGAGCGGGAGGCGGGTGACGCGCCCGAGGTGGCCCCGGGCGACTTCGCGCTGATCTCCCTGCCGACCGACTTCCTCGGCCTGAATATCTACACGGGCCAGTATGTGCGCGCCTCCTCGGGCGCGGGGTACGAGGAGGTTCCGCTGCCGGCCAACTACCCTAAGGCCGACAGCAAGTGGCTCAACCTGACGCCCCAGGCGCTCTACTGGGGGCTGCGCTTCTGCCACGAGAATTACCGGCCGAAGGCCATCTATGTGACCGAGAACGGCTGCAGCTACGACGTCGGCCCCATCGTGGGCGGGGAGATCATGGACCTCCACCGCCGAGAGTTCCTGCGCAGCTACCTGCGGGAGCTCGAGCGTGCGATCCGCGACGGCGTGCCGGCCCTCGGGTATTTCCTCTGGTCCTTCATGGACAACTTCGAATGGGAGGACGGCTACGACTGCCGCTTTGGCATCGTCCATGTCGACTTCACAACGCAGAAGCGCACCCCCAAGCTCTCCGCGCATTACTACTCCGGGGTCATTCGGGCCAACAGGATCCTCTGAACCATGCCGACAAGCCTTTTTGGAATCGACCTGGGCGGGACCAAGATCGAGGGGGCCGTGATCGACCCCGCACGGCCGGACACGGCCGTCTGCCGCCTGCGCGTACCGACCGAGGGACTGAAGGGCTATCCGCACGTGCTGCGCCAGATGGTCCGCCTGGTAGGGATGCTGGAGCGGGAGTCCGGGTTCAAGCGGCCCGCGGTGATCGGCGTCGGGACGCCCGGGGTCATCGACCCGGGGACCGGCGTGCTGAAGAACTCGAACACCCTTTGCCTGAACGGCCAGCGGCTGCGTGAGGACCTTGGCCGGGCCCTGGGCTGCGAGGCCAGGATCGCCAACGACGCCAACTGCTTTGCCCTTGCGGAGGCCCTCTATGGAGCGGGGCGCAACCGCAAGGTCGTCGTGGGGCTCATCCTCGGGACCGGTTGCGGCGGCGGGGTTGTCGTTAACGGGCAGGTCCTGGACGGCATCCACGGGATTGCCGGCGAGTGGGGGCACAACCCCATCTGCGGCGAGCGGACCCCGTGCTACTGCGGCCGTTCGGGATGCGTCGAGACGGCCATTTCCGGGCCGGCGCTCGAGCGCCATTACCGCGGGCTCACCGGCAGGCGCGCGCGCATGCCCGACATCGTGCGCCTGGCCGGAAAGGGGGACCGTGCGGCGCAGGCCACGCTGCGCCGGCTCCGCGCGAAGTTCGGCGAGGCGATCGCAGCCGTCATCAACATCCTGGATCCTGACGCCATCGTGATCGGCGGGGGCGTCGGCAACATTCCGCTGCTCTACGCCGAAGAGACCCGCCGCGCGGTCCTCAAGCACGTCTTCAACAAGGAGCTAAAGACCGAGTTCCTCAGGCCGACCCTCGGCGACAGCGCCGGGGTGTTCGGCGCCGCGCTGCTCAGCGCCTCGCCCAGATCCTGAGCGAGGCGAGAAGGAAGTCCTCGAGGGCGGCCGACTCGTTGAGGTTGACCCGGAGCAGGCCCGCCGCGCGCTCGAGGCTCGCGGTCGAGGCCGCCAGGAGGCGGCCCGCCGCGTCGCCGGCGGCCAGCAGCTGCCGGCAATGGGCGCTCGTCGCCGCCTCGATCCCGGCGAACATCCTCAGGCGCAGCCCCACCGAGACCTCGGCCTCGATGGCCGCGAGCTCCTCGTCCTCGAGACCCTCGGGCAGCGACTCTTTCCGGCGCGCGCCCTCGAGCGCGGCTGATTTCTCCAGCATCATGGCGAACCGCGCGATCAGGCCGTAGACGGTGAAGATGCCGTCGGCCGCGCTGCGCCCGCCTCCCACGCCCTGCGCCAGGCGCCCCAGCCAGGCCCGGTAGTCCCCGAGCCACGCGTCCCAGCCCTCCACGCGCAGGGCGGGCGTCATCCCGGAGAAGCGGAAGTGGAGCACGCGGCTGCGGATCGTCGGAAGGAGCGCGTGCGGGCGCGCCGTGAGCAGCAGCAGGGTGGTGCGGGCCGGCGGCTCCTCGAGGGTCTTGAGCAGGATGTTCGCCGCGGACGTATTCATGCGGTCGGCGTCGTGGAGCACGGCGACCTTGCTGCGGGAGACGCTCGACGAGACATTGAGGCGCCCGACCAGCTCCCTCACGGCTCCCGCCGAGATCGAGCGCGACTTTCCCGCCGGCCTCACCTGGATGCAGTCCGGATGCCGCTCGGGAGGATAGTCAGGCCCACCCACCGAGTCCTTCTTGAGGATCCGGTCGGCGATCGCCATCGCGACCGCGGAAAGGCACTCGGGGTCCTCACCTGCGAGAAGAAGGCTGTGGGACAGGCGGCGGCGTCCGACGGCCTTCTCGATGACGGCGACCGCGGGAGTGCCCGCGAGCGCGGGCGGCCAGGGTACCGCCTCGGCCGTCATTCCTGCAGCCGCGCCTTGACCGCCGCCCAGATCCTCTTCTCGGTCTCGGCCTCCGAACTCCGGCCGTCGATGACGGCGAAGCGGGCGGGCATTCCCTTAGCGAGCACCAAGTATCCCTCTCGGATCTTGTTGTAGAAGTCGATGTTCTCGCGCTCCATCCTGTCGGGCAGGTCCGAGGCGCGCTGGCGGATCCTCGCGAGGCCGACTTTCGTCGGCACGTCGATCACGATCGTCAGGTCGGGCATGACGTTGCCCACGGCGAACCTGTTGATCTGGTTCACCGGGTCTGCCGCTAGGTTGCGGCCTATTCCCTGGTAGACAGTCGAGGAATCGAGGTAGCGGTCACTCAGGACGATCGCCCCGCGCATCAGCGCCGGCGCGATCACCTCGCGCACCAGCTGGGCCCGGGCCGCCGCGAAGAGGAGGAGCTCCGTCTCGGGGCACATCTCGTCGCCCTTCGAATTGTGGACGATGATGTTCCTTATCTGCTCCCCGATCTCCGTCCCGCCGGGCTCGCGCACCGTCACTACGTCGCGCCTGAGCTTCTGAAGGCGGTCCGCGAGGCGGGCGATCTGGGAGGACTTCCCGCTGCCCTCGGAGCCCTCAAAGGAGATGAGTTTTCCCGTGTGCTTTGACTTCAGGACCATGGACCCGGGAGTGTGGGGGGTTTCGCTCCTCTTGGCGAGGAAGCTTTGCTTTCAATTGGACGAATTCCCGAATTCCTCCAACGATCGGTGTATGCCCGTGCTTCTCACGCCCGTTCTCGCAGCCACCAACATTATCGACGTCTTCGAGCGGTGCGATGTCGTCGGCCAGGTCATCACGACGCTCCTCGCCGTGTTCAGCATCTTTGCCTGGGCTGTCATGTTCGGGAAGAGGAGCGAGCTCAACGCGCTGCGCAGCCTCAACCGCCAGTTTGAGCGCCACCTCAGGGACCAGAAAAACATCCTCGACCTCCCCGAGTCCCTGCGCGAGCGCAGAGACATCCCCTACGCGGACCTTTTCAGCGATGCCGTTGAGGCCTACTGGCGCGCCGCCGCCATCGGCAAGGAGAAGGGGCTCGACACCTCCCGCTTCCGACTCGAGCACACCGAGAACGCACTCCAGCGCGCCCTCGCGCGCCAGACGCTGCGCTATGAGTCGAGCATGATTTTCCTCGCCTCGATCGTCTCCGGGGCGCCCTTCCTCGGGCTCCTCGGAACCGTGTGGGGCGTCATGGACGCGTTCAGCGCTATCTCCCTGCAGGCCACCGCGAGCATCCAGACGCTGGCGCCGGGAGTCTCCGCGGCCCTGCTGACGACGATCTCGGGCCTCCTGGTCGCCATCCCGTGCCTCTTCGGCTACAACATGCTCTTCGCAAAGACGAAGACCCTCATCACGGAGCTCGAGAACTACGCGAGCTCCCTGGCCGACCGCATCGAGCTTGAGTCGAACTGAGCGGCCTCAGGCACCCTGGCACCATGGCACGCACCTTCAGACGGCCCCGGCAGTCCCACCCGATTGCGGAGATGAACGTGACGAACCTCATCGACCTCGGGTTCACCCTGCTGATCATCTTCATGATCGCCACGCAGACGATCAAGCAGGAGCAGACGATCCCGGTGAACCTGCCCTCGGAGTCGAAGAGCCCGCAGCAGCAGGTGGACAAGAGCACGCATTTCGTGGCGATCTCCGTGGACGCGAAGGGCAACTATTATCTCGATGAGCGCGTGACGCCCGTCGGGCTGCCCGAGCTGCGCAGCCGCCTCAACCTCTACTCGACCGAGGCCAAGCCGCCGGTCATCCGGATACGCGGGGACGCGCGCGTCCCCTATGAGAAGATCGTGCAGCTCATGGATGAGCTCAAGAAGGCCAACCTCCTCAAGTTCACGTTCGACACCCAGAGCGCCTCGAAATGACCTCACGCTCGTCAGGAGCATTCGCACTCTCCGCGCTCATGCACGGGGCACTCGTCGCTCTTGTCCTGTTCTTCAGCTACGCCGCAAGAAGCGTGGTCGAGGACTCGCCGAAGGTGTTCGAGCTGGTGGCGGGCGCTGGCGACAACTACGCGGCGACCTCCGCACCCGCGCTGGGTTCGCCGGCGGGGATAAAGGTTCCCGCACAGGCTCCGGTGCGCGCGGCGCCGACGCCCGCGCCGAAGCAGGAGCCCTCGCCGATTCAGGCGGCTCCGCAGGAGAAGGCCCCGCCCAAGCCCGCCAAACCCGTCGACCTTGTGGCGGAGCTCAAGCGCGTCGAGGCGCGCAGGGAGAAGCGCCTTGAGGAGAGGTACAAGAAGGAGGAGGAGGCCGAGCAGAAGCGGCTAGCCCAGGAGAAGCTTGCAGCGGCGAAGGCCGCGCACATCGACGCGGAGGGCATCCGCGAGGGCGTCCTCGGGGGGAGCGCGGAGAACAAGACGAGCGGGGCAGGGGGCACCGCGCTCACGCGTGAGGAGGGACACGAGCTCGAGGCCTACTTCGCGCTGCTCAAGGCGCGGATCAAGGAGAACCACGTCCCGCCGGAGGGCGTCAGCGACACGCTCTCGGCCAAGGTGGAGTTCTTCGTGGCCGCGGACGGCTCTCTCTCGAATGTCCGCATCGCGCGCACCTCGGGCAACACGGATTTCGACCTCTCAGTCCTCGAGGCGTGCCGCCACACACGCTCGATCGGCGCAAGGCCGGATGGCCGCAGCGAGACGGTCGAGATGACCTTCAAGATGAGGGAAGACGAGTCTCCATAGCGGGGCGCGGCACCGAAAAAAACACACCAACCCCATGCCCCCATTCCTCAGGTCAGCAGTCCTCTCGCTCGCGCTCGCGGCTCCCGTCGCGGGCCAGCCCGCCGCCGTCGCCCCCTACCAAGACCCCTCGCAGCCGGTCGAGGTCCGAGTCCGGGACCTCCTGCAGCGCATGACGCTCGAGGAGAAGGTGGCGCAGCTGCAGTCCTACAGGCCGAAGGACCCGAAGGCCTTCGACGCCGACGGCACCTTCGTCGGGGGCACAGACGCCGCTGCCCTGGCCGTCGGCGCGGGGGCAATCTATGCGGGGGGAGACCGCTTCTCGCACGGCGCGAAGGAGACGGTAAAGCGGATCAATTCGCTGCAGAAATTCATGCGCGAGAGGACACGGCTCGGGATTCCCGCCTTCTCGTTTGCCGAGGCGCTCCACGGCTACATGGCCGCAGGCGCCACCAGCTTTCCGGCGGCCATCGGGCTTGGCAGCACCTGGGACGTCGGCCTGGTCGAGCAGGTGTTCGGCGCAGCGGGCCAGGAGGCGAGCGCCCGCGGCGTCCGCCAGGTCCTAAGCCCGGTGCTCGACCTCGCGCGCGATCCCCGGTGGGGGCGCTTCGAGGAATGCTACAGCGAGGACCCGTACCTCGTCTCGAGGATGGGCATGGCCGCGATCTTCGGGCTGCAGGGCAGGGGAGAGGCGATCGACTCGCAGCACGTGGCCGTAACGCTCAAGCATTTCGCGGGCCATGGACAGCCCGAGGGAGGCCGCAACATCGCCCCGGTCACCTTCTCCGAGCGGGAGTTTCGCACCAACCACCTCTACCCGTTCGAGATGGCGGTCAAGGTGGCCCACGCCCACTCGATCATGGCGTCGTACAATGAGTGGGACGGCGTGCCGAACCATGTGAACCACAAGCTGCTGACCGAGATCCTCCGCGGAGAGTGGGGATTTGACGGCTACGTCATGAGCGACGGCGGCGGCATCGACGTGCTCTACCAGGACCACCACGCGGCAGCCGGTCCGGCCGAGGCGGGCGTGCTCAGCATCGAGGCCGGGCTCGACTACGACCTCGGGGGCAAGGGGCGCTGCTTCTCGACGCTCGCGGAGGAGGAGCGCGCGGGGAAGGTCTCGCTCGCCGCCATCGACCGCGCCGCCACCTGCGTCCTGCGTGTGAAGTTTCTCTGCGGCATGTTCGAGCGGCCCTACGCAGACGCCGAGAACGTGGAAAAGGTGACGAACTCACCGGAACACAGGGAACTCGCGCGCAGGGCCGCCGAGGAGGCGATGGTCCTACTGAAGAACGACGCCCACGTCCTTCCCCTGGACCTCGCCAAGACAAAGACGATCGCCGTCATCGGTCCGAACGCGGCCGACGTCCATCTTGGGGGCTACTCAGCAGTCCCCATGGAGGGAGTGAGCGTCCTGCAGGGCATCACCGACTACGTGGGAGCCTCGGCCAAGGTGCTCTACGCGGAGGGCTGCAAGCTCACGGCGAACCACGCCTCCGGCTGGCTCGTCAACGAGAACCCCGTGATGAACGACGCGGACGACGATTCCCGCCTGATCGACGAGGCGGTCGCGGCGGCACTGAGGAGTGACGCCGTCGTCCTCGTGCTCGGCGAGAACGAGCTCCTGCGCCGTGAGGCGTGGAACGAGACGCACCTCGGGGACCGCGACACCCTGGAGTTGGTCGGGCGCCAGCACGAATTGGCGCGCGCCGTCCTGGCGACCGGCAAGCCCGTCGCCGTCCTCCTGGTCAACGGGGGCCCGCTTGCGGTCGGTTACCTCCAGGACCACGCCCCGGCGCTCATCGAATGCTGGTACCTGGGCGAGGAGACGGGCCCGGCGGTGGCCGATGTCCTCTTCGGCAAGGTGAGCCCGGGCGGGAAGCTGACGGTGACCTTCCCCAGGTCCGTGGGCCAGATTCCGGACTACTACGATCACAAGCCGTCGCGCATGCGCAGCTACGTGCTCGCAGACTCGACCCCGCTGTACCCGTTCGGTTTCGGCCTGAGCTATTCGAACTTCGACTATAAGAACCTGCAGGTGACACCTGGCCGCATTGCCGCCAGCGGGTCCGCGCGCGTCTCCGTGGACGTGACGAATACGGGCAAGGTGAGGGCCGACGAGGTGGTCGAGCTCTACATTCACGCGGTGGTCAGCCTGCCGGTAAGGCCGGTCGAAGAGCTCAAAGACTTTGCCCGGATCACCCTAGAATCCGGAGAGACCCGCACCGTGGTGTTCAACCTTACCCCGGACAAGCTTGAGGCCCTCGACCTCGGCATGAAGCGCGTCGTGCAGCCGGGGGACTTCGAGATCCTGGTCGGGCGGTCGTCGGCCGACACGCTGAAGGGCAGCCTACGCGTTGAATAGCAGTGCCTCGCGCCGCGGAAGCACGCAGGAGTAGCCCTGCCTGGAGAGGTGCTCAAGCAGGAGGCCGAGGAACGCCAGGCGCTCCTTCGCGCGGGCGCCGCCCTCGTGCGCAAGGAGGATCCCGCCAGGCCTGATCGCCTTCGCAATCCTAGCCAGCGACAAGAACGGATCGCGCGATATGCCGTCGAACCCGCGCGCGTTCCAAAGCACGAGCTGCATCCCTCGGGCGGCGAGCTGAGGGTCGAGAAACGGCCCGCGGATCCCCACCGGCGGCCGGAAAAAGCGCTCGAACGGGGCGTCTGCCAGCAGGAGCGCCCCCACGCAGCCGTCGATCTCGGCCGCAACCCTGCCCGGCGAGGCGCACCAGAAACTCGAGGACGGGTGGGTCTGGCTGTGGTTGGCGATCGTGTGGCCCTCGGCGGCTATCCTGCGCGCGAGCTCGGGGTGCTTCGCCACGTTTGCCCCGATGAGAAAGAAGGTGGCGCGCGCGCCGTGCTTTCCGAGGAGCTCGAGCACCTGCGGCGTGCTCTCCGGGTCCGGCCCGTCGTCAATCGTCAACCAGACCTCGCGCCGCTCCGTCGAGAACGAGGTCGCCGCCGGACCGAACGCCTGTTGCCCGGGGAGAATGAACTGAAGCGCGACCCACGGATCCGGCAGGAAAAAGACGACCAGCGCGGCGTGCGGATGGTGGGAGAGGGCGAGCGCCGCGGCGCACGCCTTGAAAGAAACGACGATCGGAATCCAGGGTCTCACGCGGGCCGCAGCGTGACCCGCGCCGTTTGCTCGATACGCCTGACGATCGCCACCCGCTTTTGAAGCCTACAGATGGCGAGAAAGAACATGAACCTCCACCACAGCGGCCAGGTGAGGCGCACGTGCCCGGCGACGATGGAGGTGAGCGCGCGGTCGAGGCCAAGGGGCGGCTTCTGGGTCATGAAGACGGAGAAGCTGTCGTTGTCGTAGAATACCTCGATCAGCCTGCGGAACGCCCCGCAGTGCGTCTTTAGTCGCCGGGTGTAGCGGCGCTGTTCCCGCGGGGAGAGGGCGCGACCCGCCGTGTGGGCCGCGGCGATCGCCTCGACCGCCATCCGCGCGGAGTGGGTGGTGATGTAGACGCCCGACGAGAAGATGGGGTCGTAGAATGCGGCCGCGTCCCCCACGAGCACCATCCTCGGGAATGCGAATTCGCTGCGCACATAGCTGTAGTCGGCAGTGACCCGGAACGGCTCGACGGCGACCGACCCGTCCATCATGCCGCGCAGCCGGTGCGCCGCCGCCACGGTCATCCGGAAAACCCGCTCTGGGTCGCCCCCCTGGCGCAGTGTGCCCAGCGAGGTGACGAGGCCCACAGAGGTGCGCACCGGGCTGATCGGTATGCTCCAGAACCAGCCATCCTCGATGCGGACAATGATGATGTTTCCCCCTCTGGCCCCGGAGGCGCGCCTCACGCCCTCGAAATGGCTGTAGACCGCGGCGCGCCTTGGAAAGAGGGGCGGCTCGAGCGTCCGCTTCGCCGCTCCCCGGCAGAGCTGCTCCCGGCCCCCGGCGTCAATGACCCAGCGCGCCGTGACCCTGGTCGACGAGCCGTCTGCCCTCTCCAGCGATGCCGTCACCGCGTCGCGCGCGGCCTCTATCGCGCGCACGGTCGTTCCCAGGCGCACCTCGGCGCCGAGGCTCCCCGCGTGCTCAAGGAGGATCGAGTCGAAACGTGCCCGCTCGACCTGGAACGTGCTCTCGAGCCCGGGAATGCAGCCGTCGGCGAAGACGATCTCCTTCGTGTCGGGAGCGTCCGCCAGCATGAATTCGGCGCCGAACTTGCGCACGAATCCCGCGGCCTCGAGTTTGGGCCAGACTCCGGTTTCCCTGAGGATCGCGTTTCCCATGGGAAGCAGGGACTCCCCGATGTGAAATCGGGGAAACTCCTCCCGCTCGACGACGCACACGGAGAGTCCCCGAAGGCGCGCAAACGCCGCCGCGCAGCTGCCCCCGGGGCCGCCCCCGATCACCAGCACGTCGCAGTCGGTTGAATCCATCGGGCTACAGTAATTGCGACATTTCACCCATAACAAACCGGAAATTGCTTGTCCGCGACGCCGCACTCGGCGTAGGTCGAGCCGCATGACGTTCTCCTTCGCTCTTGGCGCTTGCGCCGGCGAACCCGACGGCGCGGTGGACACCGCCGTCCCCCTCATTGGGGGCGATCCCCTCGAGGCGATCGCATCCGAGGCCTCGCCGGCCGGGCGCGAGGGCGCGTTCACGCTCTGGCGCGGGCCCGAGGGCCTGGTGGGCGTGGCGAGGGCCGATCCCCATGGCGACCTGGAGGCAGCGGCGCGCAACGTCTATTCGGAGCTCCTTCGCTCCGCCCGCGGGATGAACCTGTACAGGATCTGGAACTTCGTGCCCCGCATCAACGAGCGCCCCCCGGGCAGCCTGGAGAACTACCAGGCCTTCTGCCGGGGCCGTTCGCTCGCGTTCGAGTCCGCCCTGGGGGCGGACTTTCCCGGCGCCCTGCCGGCGGCATCGGCCGTCGGCGCGGCGGACCCGAGGCTCACCATCGTCTTCCTCGCGGGGCCCGCGCCGGCGCGCCATTTTGAGAACCCGGCGCAGATTCCGGCTTACAGCTACCCCCCGGAGCACGGCCCTCGGCCGCCGAGCTTCTCGCGGGCAACGCGGGTGGAGCGCCCCGGTGGCTTGGATGTCTACGTCTCGGGAACCTCGTCCATCGTGGGACACTCGACGGTGCGGCCCAACGACACGGCGGGACAGCTCGACTGCACGCTCGAGAACCTGGTGCGCATCTGCAGGGCCTGTGGCTTGGGCGACAGCCTCGACGCTGGGCGGGCGGGCGCGCGCCACTTCAAGGTGTACCTGAGGAATCCCGGCGACCTTACCTCCGTCTCGCGGGAGATGGACCTGCGGGTCCTGGGTGGCGCGGACCGCGTGAGCTATCTCTGCGCTGGCATCTGCCGATCGGAGCTCAACGTGGAGATCGAGGTCGCCGTCCGCGGCGCGCCCAGCAGCTGACGCAGCGCCCGCGTGTCGGTCTTGCCGCGGGCGGTCACCGGAAGCGCCCCTAGGGCGAGGATTCTTCCGGGAAGCTTCCAGGAGGCGATCCTCTGGCGCAGCAGCCTGCGGACCTCGGCGGGGGCAAGTTCCGTCGCGACGGCGGCGCAGAGGGGCCCGTCCCCGTTTCCTGTGGCGTGGGCGAAGGCTTCGCGCACCCCCGGCACCGCGCGGAGTGCCGCCTCCACCTCCGCCAGGTCCAGCCTGCGGCCGGCAACCTTCACCACCCGGTCTGTCCGCCCGAGGAGAACGATCTCCCCGGCCGGGTTGAGCCCCGCCCGGTCGGCGGGCGTGTGGATTCCCCTGCCGAGGACCGCGGCGCCCTCCACCCTGAGGCGCCCCCCGCGGGCCGTCGTCACCCTGACCCCCTCCAGAGGCACGCCCACGCTCCTGCCGTCGAGCGTCGCTGCCCCCGTTCTGTCGAACGAGATGCCTCCGGTCTCGCTCGTCCCGTAAAAGGCATGCACGCGCACCCCGAATTTCTCGGCGAAGGCGCGGCTGACCTCGGGAGCGAGGCGCGATCCGGCGGAAATGACCAGCCGCAGCCCCGCGAGGGCGCGCCGGGGCACGTCGCTCTCGACGAGCGCCCTAAGGATCGGCGGCACGGCCGGGAAGACCGTGGCCCCATGGCGCTTTACCTCCGCAGCCACGGCGTGCGGCAATACGCTTGAGAGGCAGACCACCCGCGAGCCCTGCAGGAGCAGGGGGCCGACGAGGTTGCCCAGGCCGTACGAGTAGCCGAGGGGGATGGCTGCGAGGTTCGAGTCGTCGGGCCCGATCCCCATGGTCGCGCAGATCTGGCGGGCGTCGGCCGCCAGCTGGGCATGGGTCACTGGAAGGCCCTTCGGGAGTCCGCTGCTCCCGCTCGTGAGCTTGACCACGCAGTAGCCCTGCCGCGGGAAGGGCCTTCGGGTCGCCGGCAGGCCGTGGAGGCACCCCGCCCGCCAGATGAAGGAGGCGCCCGCAAAGAGGGCGCTGGCAGCCTGCGCCTCCTGCGGCTCCGAAGGGTCGACGGGGACGGGGATCGCCCCGACAGAAAGCAGCGCAAGGAAGACCGAGAACCACTCTGCGGAGTTGGGGACGGCAAGAGCGACCCGCCGCCCCGCCATTCCGCTCGGGAAGGAGCCGGCCAGTTCGCCGGCGGCGCGCGCCAGGGCCTCGCGGGTCCACCTTCGACCCGAGCCCGCCTCGACGACCGCTTCCGCCGAGGGCGCGCGGCCCACGGTGGCCTCCCAGAGGCGGAACAGGGATTCGCT
>CAYNLL010000011.1:14467-20028 GCA_964398015.1 uncultured Opitutaceae bacterium
TTTCCCAGCCGCTGCGGGCGAGGAAAATTGCGGTTGTGATCGTTCCTGGACGCCGGATAATCGACCCCAATGAGCGAGACTGAACACGGGCGCTCCTGGGATGTCATCGTTCTGGGGGGCGCCCTCGCCGGCGCTTCGACGGCGCTGCTCCTGCGGCGGCGCAACCCGCGTTGGCGTGTCCTCATCATCGAGAAGAGCGATCACCTCGGCAGGCGCGTGGGCGAGTCGACGGTCGAGACGAGCGCCTATTTCCTCGGGCGCGTCCTCGGGTTCACTGACCACCTGAACGAGAAGCACTTGGTCAAGCAGGGAATGCGCTTCTGGTTCTGCAACGAGCAGACGCGCGGCCTGGCCGACTGCAGCGAGACAGGGCCTAAGTACAACGTGCGCTTTCCGGGCTACCAGGTGGACCGCTCAGTGCTCGACGAAGAGGTGCTCGCGCGCGCCGTGGCGGAAGGGGCGCAGCTGATGCGGCCGGTCAAGGTGCGCGAGGTCGCGCTGGTCGACGGGGGGAACCAGACGGTGACCTGGGCGAGGGACGACGGGGCGACGGGCAGGGAGACGGCGAGGTGGATCGTCGACGCCTCCGGGGTGGCCGCCCTCCTCGCGCGGCGCAACGGCTGGCTCATCCCGAATACGGCCCACCCGATCGCGGCGTGCTGGAGCCGCTGGAACGGCGTGAAGAACCTCGACTCGAGGGAGATCGCCGAGCGCAATCCGGATTGGTCCAGGCGCTCTAAGGCCGTCCGCTACACGGCCACCAACCACATCTGCGGCCGGGGCTGGTGGTCCTGGTGGATCCCGCTCAAGGGCGGCGACATGAGCGTCGGCGTCGTCTACGACCAGAGGATCACGGAGCTGCCGGAAGGAGAGAAGATCGGCGAGAGGCTGCGCACCTTCATGGTGGCGCACCCCGCCGCACGCGAGCTCCTGGAGGGCGCCACCTACCAGGAGGGGGACGTCCACTTTCGCCGGAACTGCGCCTACAGCTGCTCGCGCTACGCCGGTGACGGATTCGTGCTCGTGGGGGACGCGGCCGCGTTCATGGACCCGTTTTATTCGCCGGGGATGGATTGGATCAGCTTCTCGGCAAGCGCGGCGGCCGCGCTCGTCGACAGCTGCCTCTCGGGGCGCAGCGTTCCCGAGAGGGTGGCTCGGCACAACGCCCACTTCAGGGCCTCGCACGACCGGTGGTTTGACGCGATCTACAGGGACAAGTACTACTACATGGGCGACCATGAACTCATGACCCTGGCCTTCCGGCTCGACCTTGGGCACTACTACATCGGCGTCGTCTCCCGGCCGTTCAGGTCGGGCAACTCCGCGCTCGAGACACCTGCCTTTGCGCCGAACGGGGGCCGCGCCGCCGGGATCCTGATGGCGCTCTACAACCGCAGGCTGGCGGCCATCGCCCGCTCGCGGATGAGGCGGGGCACGTGGGGACGGCGGAACACGGGGCATTATTTCGGATTCATCAGCTACGAGCTGAACCGCCGCCTGCTGCCGCGCGTGGCCGGGCAGCTCGCGATGTGGATCCTCCTTGAGGCCAGGGAGGGCTGGAGGACATGGTTCTCGCTGCCGACCCGCGAGGCCCACGCGCCGATGCCGGTGCACGCGGCGGCAAAGACCTGACAGGCGATGACACCCATCCCCCCCAACACCCCGTCTCCCGCGCCTGCGGCATCGCCGTCCGCCGTGCTTGACGCGTTCCAGCGCTACCGCGACAAGGGCGGCGCGGGCGCGGTCGAGCAGGTGGTGATCGCCGCGGTCTTGGACTACCGGCCCAGCGCCAACGGTGCGCCGCTGCCCCTCACGGACCAGACGCGCCTGCTCGAGGACCTTTCCTACGACTCGGTGTCCGTCGCGGAGCTTATCTTCTTCCTGGAGGACCTTTTCGACCTGACGATTGCGAATGAGGACATCATGGACGTGAGGACGATAGGCGACCTGCGGGCCTGCGTCATCCGCAAGCTCGCGGACAGGTCCGGCACAGCGTGAATCCCGTCTTCACCGGGCTGGGCTTCATCACACCTATAGGCAATGACCGAGCCGGCGTGGAGGGGAGCCTGCGCCAGGGGCGCCACGGGCTCTCGTCCGTGACGTTCCTGGGCAACGACGAGCTTCCCGTGAAGGTGGCGGGTACGGTCAAGGGGTTCGCGGTCGACTCGCCCCACTGGCGCGACTGGTCTTGGCCGAAGGAGTACGAGATCCGGAAGGAGGTCCTCAGGGGCCTCGCGCCGCACGGCGTCTACGCCATCTGCGCGGTCGAGCAGGCTCTGGCGCAGGCCGGGCTGCGCGCCGCGGACATCGCGGGCGACCCGGGCACGGGCCTGTACTGCGCCTCGGCCGGCTCGGCGATGCTGCTGCACCACAACATCGCCCAGATGCGCGCAGCCGGTGGGGCGCGCGGGAACCCGCTCGGCGTCGTCAGCTCAATCGCCGGGACGCTCAACTTTAACCTCGCGGCCCACTACGAGATCAGGGGCGCCGTCTGCGGCTTCGTCTCGGCCTGCGCGTCGTCGAGCCATGCGCTCGGCTATGCCATAGACGACCTGCGCCTCGGCCGCCAGAGCCGGGCGATCGTCGTAGGTGCGGAGGAGCTGAACGCCGATTCCCTCCTGCCGTTCGCGCACATGCGGGCGCTGTCCACGCAATCCGACCCCAGGCTCGCATCCTGCCCGTTTGACGCGCGCCGCACGGGCTTTGTCGGGGCGGGCGGGGCGGTCGCCCTCATCCTCGAGGCGCCGAAGGCCGCGAGGGAGCGGGGGGCGGCCGCGCTGGCCGAGGCCTCGGGATGGGGCCAGGCCGGCGACGGCTACAGCGTCGCAGCGTCTCATCCCGAAGGGGCCGGCCTGCGGCTGGCGATAGAGAGGGCCTTGGCGGATGCAAGCGTCGGGCCGGCGGAGATCGACCACGTGAGCGCCCACGCCACCTCGACGCCCGTGGGCGACCTTGCCGAGGCGGTCGCCCTCAGGGGGATCTTCGCCTCGCGTGGCTTCAGGCCGACGATTGCAGCCACGAAGGCACTGACCGGGCACGGCCTCTCGGTGGCGGGGGTGATGCAGGTGGGGTTCGGCGTCCTGTCGTTCACGTCGCGCTTCAGGCCCGGCAACCCGCACCTGGAAGTGGCCGGTTCGGAATGCGACGGCCTCGAGCTTCCCCGGGCCGCGCTCGAGGGCGCCCCGTCGCGCCTGCTCTCCAACAGCTGCGGTTTCGGGGGGAGCAATGTCTGCCACGTCCTTTCCGCCCCGCGCAGTATTACGGGTTGAAAGAGCGTGGGTTGCGGGCAAGAGTGGTTGACCTGCCCATGCCCGATCCGCTCATCGCCCGTTTGAAGCACCTCATCGTCGAAACCCTGCACCTGGACGACGTCGCCCCTGCGGATATACCTGACAACGAGCCGCTGGTGGGCGGCGGCCTCTCCCTGGATTCAATCGACGCGCTCGAGCTGGTGGTGCGCCTGGAGAAGGAGTTCGGCATAAAGATTGCCAGCAGCGAGGAGGCCCGCCGCGCTCTCGCAAGCGTGGACGCGCTGGCGGCCTATATCCGCGAGCGCGGCGACCCGTCGCGCCTCCCCTCCTAAGCGCGGCGGCCCCAGCGCAGCATGGCTCAAACCGCTGCAGTCGTGCGCGTCCTGGCCTGCGGCTGCGAGACGCCGTTCGGCGACGCCCCGGCGACACACGCCGCGCTCCTTCGCCGCGCCTGCGCGCTGCGGCCCGTCCCCGTGCTGGGCCGCGAGGGCGGCGACCCCGTTCCGCTCGCCCTGATGGACGGACGCCTGCTGGACGAGGAGGCGCCCCCCGCATGGCTGGCCGCGCTGCGCAGGCTCGCCCGGTC
Organism: uncultured Opitutaceae bacterium; assembly: GCA_964398015.1. Taxonomy (GTDB): domain Bacteria; phylum Verrucomicrobiota; class Verrucomicrobiia; order Opitutales; family Opitutaceae; genus Palsa-1447. The sequence goes on from CAYNLL010000011.1 coordinate 18,305, forward strand.
GATGCCCGAGGGAGACTGGGGCGGGCCACGCCGGCCCGTGTTCGTCACCGGCAGCAATTTCGGCGTGGGAGGCCTCTATGCGCTGGCGAGGACGGGCGATGCGGCATTTGCTGCCTGGGGCGCGCCGGCGATGTGCACCGAGCGCCTCCGCCTCGAGCTCGGCTGGGGGCCGGACGTGACGATCCTCTCCCACGCCTGCGTCTCCGCGCACCTGGGCCTCCTTCAGGCGTCGCGGGCCGTCGAGGCGGGGCTCGCCGACAAAGCACTCGTCCTTTCCTTTGATTTCCTGAGCCCTTTTGTCGCCGGGGGCTTCCACGCCCTGAAGATCCTTAACGCCGACTTCCCGGCCCCCTACCGGGAGCGCGACACCGGCTCGATCGGCCTCGGCGACGGCGCGGCCTTCGCCGTCCTCTCGGGGAAGGGCGGCGTCTGGAGGCTTGCCGGCCAGGGGCTCTATAACGAGATGCACCACTTCACCTCGAACCGGGCCGACGGCTCCGGATTTTCCGAGTGCCTGCGCGAGGTCGCCCGCGCCTCGCGCGGCCGCAGGGTCTGGTTCAAGGGCCACGGAACGGGGACGCTCGATGCCGGAAGGATGGAAGCCAGAGCGGCTGCGGAGGCGTTCCCCGGCGCCCCGCTCGTCGGCTGGAAGGGCGCCCTCGGCCACACCCTGGGTAGCTGCGGCCTTGTCGAGATGGCGGTCGCGGTCGAGGCCCTCCGCACCGGAAGCACCCCGGGGACCGTCGGGGGTGACGGCCCTCCGATGGCCGGGAACCTCTCCGTGGGCTCCTTTTCCAATGGTGCGTACGACGGGGTCGTCTGCGCGAGCAACGCGTTTGGTGGGGCCCACGCGGCGTTCCTTCTCTGCCATGATTGAGCTGCACCTCCAGGCCTTGTTCACCGACAACGCAGGCACCGAGGGCGCCGCCTCGGTCCGAGAAAGGCTCAAGGAGAGCTTCGCCCCCGGGGCGACCAGGCGCATGACGACGCTCGGCATGCTCGTCGGGAGCGTTCTTGCCCCCCTCGAGCCGGGGCCCGATGACGCGGTTGTCTACGCCTCGGGTTTTGCGGAAAGCTGCGCCCTGGAAGGGTTTCTCGGGAGCTTTCCCACGCCCAGCCCGACCCTTTTCCAGACTTCCATCCATCCGAGCGCGGTGCAGCAGCTGATGATCTCCCGGCAGCGTGCCGTTCGCGAGTTCTTCCCCCTGTCGGGCGGGGCGCTCCTCGGCTTCCATGCCCTGCGAGCGGCGTCGCTGTGCGCCGCCCCGCGTGTGCTCCTGTGCGGGGGCGAGGAGCGCGCGACATGGCTGCTGGACCACGGGCTCGCCAGCGACCGTGCCTTCGCATTCGGCGTCGCCCTTTCGCGCAGCCCGGTTGCCGGGGCGCTCGCGCGCCTGCGCCTGTCCCCGTCCGACGGCAAGGGCGAGCTCGGCCTGTCCGGACTTTTCGACCTCCTCCACGGCCGCAAGGGGCACTCGGGCCACGCCGCCCCGGGGTGGCATCTGGACCTCAAATGGCTGTGACCGCCGATCCCGCCAAGGCCCCCCGAAATCCAGGACCCTCGTGGGGCTACCGCTTCATGAGGGCCGCGGACCGGGTCCTGCCCGAGGCGCTGTTCATGCCCCTGCGCGAGGTGGGAACCTGGCTCGCCGTGCTCGTCATGGCGCGGGAGCGCCGCGCCTCCCGCGCCTACCTGAGGGTGGTGCTCGGCAGGGAGCCGCGGC